>CADBNU010000461.1 GCA_902796085.1 Heyndrickxia coagulans | reverse complement strand
GGGGAATTATATGACCCAAACGACAAAGAACTCGTTGAATTAAGAAAGAAATGTCATGACCTTTGTCGCGAATACAATTCGTTAAGTGAAGACAACCCAAAAAGACACGAAATTCTTAGGAAAATCGGTATAAAATTAAAAAAACACCTTTCTTCAAGGACCAATTTACTTTGATTATGGGTGCTTTATAACTTTTGGCGAGAATAGTTACGCAAATTTCAATTTAACCATATTGGATACTTGTCCTGTAAAAATAGGAAACAACGTTTTTATTGGAACTGGTGTAAGCATACTAACTGCACTTCACTCCATGAAATATGAGGAGAGAAATCAGTTTATGTCCGAAAAAGGATATATGACAGATATGGAATATGGAAAACCTATTGAAATAGAGGACAATTGTTGGATAGCATCTAACGTCACAATTTGTCCTGGTGTAACAATAGGGGCGGGCTCTGTAATTGGAGCAGGCTCAGTGGTAACAAGATCAATTCCAAAAAACTCATTTGCAGCCGGAAATCCGTGTAAAGTGATAAAAGACATTAAACAAAAATAATTGGTTAGAAGTCGCTTAGCGACTGCATATAGATAATAATATTTTACGCACTTATGTGAAACGCGTTACATAAGCGCGTTTTATTTTTCTGTGCTAAAATTTTATATTAGGAAAACAGATGACGTTTTATTTGTCTATCACAATTCTAATATTTGTTTTGATGATTGCGATGACCATACATGTTTTAAGTTATTCTGGTTTTACAAAAAAACAGAAATCATGGTTCGTTGCAACATTCGTGGCGATTATTTTCTGTACATATGCTGAATTTCTTGTCCACAATAACTATTACAACGAAAAATTCAGGATTTATTTATATATAATTACAATTCTTCAGTTTTCAATTTCACCATGTTTAGCTATGTCTTTTGCTGGTGCTTTAGGTCTAAAACATCAACACAAGATTGCTATTGTATATCTTATAGTTGGTTTCTTAACTGAAGCAATTTCTGCTCCATTTAACTTCATATTTGGTTTTGATGGGGCGCACTACTTTAGAGGAAAAGGATTCATTGTTTATGAAATCTTTTACTTCTTAAGTTTAATTTATCTCATTGTTGCTTTGATTATTGTGGGAAGAAGATTCAGACATCGTGACTTTTGGACTATTACAGCGGTTTTGTTGTGCTTAATTGCAGGCATTATACCTATGACGTTATCTTCCGATATTCATGTAGCATATTTATCAATCGCATTAAGCGCGTGTTTATGCTATGTCTACTATAATGATTTGGTTACGCAGGACATGAATACTGACCTTTTAAATCAGCAGAAGAAAGTTTCTGATATGCAAGTCAAGATTATATCTGGTCTTGCCAACTTAATTGAAAGCAGAGACACGGAAACCGGCGAACACGTTATTAGAACAAGTGAATACGTAAGAATCTTAGCGGAAGATTGCCGTGCTAAAGGCCTATACACAGACATTTTAACTGATCATTATATCGAATTACTTTATACACTCGCTCCAATGCACGATGTTGGTAAAATCGTTGTTTCTGATACAGTTCTCAAGAAACCAGGGAAACTAACCCCTGAAGAATATGAAGAAATTAAGAAACATGCTGCACAGGGCGGGAAAGTTGTTAGACAAGTTTTAGCTGACATTACAGACGAAGAATATTTAGCCTTTGCGTCTGATATAGCAACATACCATCACGAAAGGTGGGATGGTAGTGGATATCCATTTGGAATAAAGGGTGAAGATATACCTTTATGTGCACGGTTTATGACAATTGCTGATTCTTTTGATGCATTAGTTTCAAAACGTTGCTACAAAGACCCAATTCCTGTGGATGAGGCTCTTGAATTAATGAAATCTGAATCGGGAACTCATTTTGATCCTAAATTACTTGAAGTTTTCTTGAAATATAAGGAAAAATACATAGAAATTAACGAGAAAATTGTAGAAAAAGACTAAATATGGTTTGGATAATTGCTGGTTCAATATTAGGTTTATTAATTATTTTATTTTTTATCACTCTTTATATTGTTTATCGAATTATCTTTTATAGTCCTAAAAAGGGGCAAAATGATGAAATGAGGGCTGAGCCGTCTCTTGATTACCAAGGCATGCGTCCTAAATCCATTGATTTGATTAACGAAATGCTGTCATTACCATATGAAGATATTTATATGAAGTCTAGAGATGGTTTAAAACTTCACGCGTATTTTTATAAAAACGAATCGTCGAATCACTTTGTGATTATGTTTAATGGATACCGCGGAACACCGCGAAGAGATTTTCTGGCGGTGCGCAAGAAGCAATCAATTTAGGCAAGAATGTTTTATTGTGCGATCAAAGAGCACACGGTAAAAGCGAGGGACATTCAATAACATTTGGTAGAAAAGAACAATATGATGTGGTGGACTGGATCAAATTTGCTAAAGAAAAATGGGGAAAATCCATAAAAATCACTATTGTCGGTATTTCAATGGGCGGCGCTACAGTTCTAATGGCATCAGACAAAATTGATCCATCAATAAACGTTATAGCAGATTGCCCATATTCTGTTGAGAAAGATGTCATCAAACACTCAATGGTAAAATTAGGTTATCCACCAAAATTATTTTGGCCACTAGCATATCTATCATGTATTATTT
>CADBNU010000460.1 GCA_902796085.1 Heyndrickxia coagulans | reverse complement strand
TATATTTTTCTGCATAAACTTTTAGTAAATGTCGAATTTCCCATACTTTCCCTTGTAAAATCATTCTTCTCATAGGGAACCTCCAATAGTGAGTTTTAAATGGAATAAGAAACTATGGTAAACTATATGTTGAATTTTGTTGTAGTAGAACGGGAGATGAATATAGTGAGTAAATTTGAGGAAAGAACAATTCACCGAAAAACCATATTTGAAGGACGAATTATCGATCTTTATTTAGATGAAGTTTCATTACCAAATGGGAAGACGAGTTCCCGAGAAATTATTAAGCACCCTGGAGCTGTTGCCGTTATTGCAATTACGGAAGAGGAAAAGATACTGCTAGTAGAACAATATCGTAAAGCATTAGAACGAACGTTGATAGAAATCCCCGCTGGGAAACTTGAAAAAGGGGAAGATCCACGAGAAAGTGCAAAAAGAGAATTGATGGAAGAAACAGGATATACGTGTGAAAATCTTGAACATATTACTTCCTTTTATACATCCCCTGGATTTGCAAATGAATTAGTTCATATATATCAGGCAACAGGATTAAAACAAGAAAGAGAGCTGCAATTGGATGAAGATGAGTTTGTATCTGTTATGGAAGTCACTTATGATGAAGCATTAAATTTAGTAAAAGAACAGAAAATATTTGATGCAAAAACAATGTATGCAGTTCAATATTGGCAAATGTTGAAACAACAGGAGAAGTGAAATATGAAACGATATTTTGCAGATTTACATATTCATATTGGACGAACAAAATCGGGGAAACCTGTAAAAATTACAGGTTCAAAAACGTTGACGTTATCTAATATTTTACATACCGCCAAAAATCAAAAGGGGATTAATATTGTAGGCATCATTGATTGTCATTCTCCTGAAGTCATTGAAGAAATAGAAGATTTGATCTTTGAAGGAAAATTAGAAGAATTATCTGAAGGAGGATTACTGTTTGAAAACGAAACTCTTTTAATGATGGGTAGTGAATTAGAAGTTTATGACACAACTTGTAAAGGGCCCATTCATGTTCTTTGCTTTATTCCAACACTAAAAATGATGAAAAAATTTTCTTGTTGGCTTGAAAGTCAACTAAAGAATATTCATTTAAGTTCGCAAAGAATTTATGCGACGGGAAGAGAACTGCAAAAACAAGTAAAGGCTGTGGGTGGACTGTTTATTCCTGCACATGTGTTCACTCCTTTTAAAAGCTTATTTGGAAAAGGGGTTGAACGTAGTTTAACAGAAGTATTTAATCCCGAATTGATAGATGCTATCGAATTAGGCTTAAGTTCGAACACGGAAATGGCAGACCATTTAAAAGAGCTTCACCAATATACTTATATTTCGAATTCCGATGCCCATTCATTACAAAAAATTGCTCGAGAATATCAAGTTATCCAATTAGATCATTTAAGTTATTTAGAGTTTGAAAAAGCAATAAAAAGAAAAGACGGTAGAGAAATTGTGGCGAACTTCGGTCTAGATCCGCGACTCGGCAAATATTATGGAACAACTTGTGCTAAATGTTTTACTCGAATCAAACAAGGAATGGTCGAATGTCCAAATTGTGGATCGGTAAAGTTTACAAAGGGAGTTTCTGAACGAATTAAGGAATTATCTGATACGAGTGAGCATCCAAAGCGACCGCCATATATTCATCAAGTACCGCTAGAATTTATCCCAGGCTTAGGACCGAAAACACTTCAGAAATTGTTAAATTGTTTCGGTACTGAGATGACGATAATTCACGATGCCACTTTTGAAGAATTGTTGGACGTATTACCAGAAAAAACAGCAAGTTTGATTTTAAAAGCCCGTGAAGGAACTTTAAACTTTCATGCAGGCGGTGGAGGAAAATATGGAACAGTTACAGAATAATTAGGGATATTACATGGACCAAATCATTTGTTAATAAAGGAAGACATCACTAGATGAGAATCTAAATAGCAAGGGAATCAAAAATATATTAAATAGAAAAAAGAATAGATTCTGCATTCGTTTTAGCATACATTTTAAAATTCTCTCATACAATCTACTAAGTTGTATGAAGGAGGAAAGAAAATGAAAAAACGAATGCAGTCCAATATCATTGTAAAACATATTGAAGAATATTCCTCATTCTATATTTTTCATACTGTTTTATTGATAATGGGAGTCATTTTTGGTGCGATTGTTGTGAATAGTTTAACTGGAACGCAAAAGGAAGATTTATTTTATTTTATTAATACATTCTTTCATCAATTGATATCAGGAGAAGTGTTGTCAGCTAAAGAAACTTTCTTTCACTCTTTAAGTTACAATAGTAAGTATATAGGTTTAATGTGGATATTGGGAATGACGATGATCGGCTTACCAATTATATTGGTATTACTATTTTTAAAAGGGATGGTTGTAGGATTTACAATTGGTTTTCTTGTCCAGCAAATGGGATGGAAAGGTTTCTTTCTGTCTTTTGTATCAATCATCCCACAAAATATCGTGATTATCCCGATATTTATTACTGTGGCTGTTGTTTCTGTTTCGTTTTCTTTACAATTAATTAAAAAGTTATTTGTAAAATCACTCTACCAACCATTTGCACCGATGTTGGCTAGATATTTTATGTTTTTTGGTTGTGCAATACTATTGCTAGGTTTTGCTGCATTTATTGAAGGTTACATTACACCGTATTTTATGAAAGGGATCCTCAATCTATAACTTAAACACAATAACAATTATCAATTTAGAATAATTATAAAATATAATTTGGAATAATTTTAAATAATTTTGTTTTAATTTACCTCCCAGTTTTGATATAATGATAATACATTGGCGAGGGAGGGGCATTACGAATGGAAAATCGCCTTGAGAAAATAAAAAAACAGTTGCACTCATCAAGTTATAAATTGACTCCGCAAAGAGAAGCGACCGTTCGCGTGCTTTTAGAACATGAAGAGGATCATTTAAGCGCAGAAGATGTATACCTCCTCGTTAAAGAAAAAGCGCCTGAGATCGGTTTAGCTACGGTATATCGCACGCTTGAATTATTAACTGAATTAAAAATAGTCGATAAAATTAATTTTGGTGATGGTGTATCTCGCTACGATTTACGAAAAGAAGGGGCCACACATTTTCATCACCATTTAGTCTGTATCGAATGCGGTTCTGTGGAGGAAATTCAAGAAGATTTATTAGAAGATGTTGAATCAATCGTTGAAGAAAGATGGAATTTTATTATTAAAGATCATCGATTAACTTTTCATGGTATCTGCCGTAATTGCCAAAAGAAGCAAAATAAAGTTGAGAAAAATGAGCACACTTCAATAAAAAAATAAAAAGCAATGGGTCCAACTCATTGTTTTTTCTTTTTGGAAAATTATGAATTATTATTGCTGAATGTGTATAAAATGGAACTTCTCTGGCATAAGTTTGTACTAAGGGAATTATGAAAAAAGGATGCGAGAGAAGATGAAGTATATAAAATTAATTCTAGAAACATTAAAGGTGTTTATTATTTTTACCGGATGCACAATTTTATTTTATTATGCTATTATGTGGATAAGCGAAGAATATCAAAATCATCAGAAATACGATGAACCCGAAGGACAGGCTGTTAAAGTAGTATCAAACCATGTAGAAAATGACCAACATAATTGGTTTGAAAGACTCGTATTGTTTTATTTAAATGGGGAGTAATGAACGTGAATGATCAAATTAATGACTTTATACATTACCTTATTGTAGAAAAAGGATTGGCAAAAAATACGATTCAGTCATATCGAAGGGATTTGACGAATTATACAGAGTTTTTGCAGGGACAATTAAATATGCCCGATTGGAACAGTGTTTCTCGTTCACATATTATGCAATTTTTAAGCAGTTTAAAGAATGAAGGGAAATCTTCAAGAACGATTGCACGACATATTGCTTCAATTCGTTCCTTTCACCATTTTTTGTTAATAGATAAGGTTACAGACGATGACCCTACAGTACATATTGAGACACCACAAGCAGAAATGAAACTTCCTAAAGTGTTAAATTTAGATGAAGTAGAAAAACTTCTTAATGCTCCTGATACATCAAAGCCATTAGGCATACGTGATAAGGCAATGCTTGAATTAATGTATGCAACGGGGATGCGTGTGAGCGAACTAATCGGTTTGTCGTTAAATGATACTCACCTATCTCTCGGTTTTGTTCGTTGTATTGGTAAAGGGAGTAAGGAACGAATAATTCCGATTGGACAAATGGCTATTCGAGCATTAGATTTATATTTAAAGGAAGGAAGACCAAAACTTGTCAATAGTAAAAATAGATCAGATTATTTATTTTTAAATCATCACGGAAGACCATTATCAAGGCAAGGATTTTGGAAGATTTTAAAACAGACTGCAACGAAGGCAGGTATTACTAAGGAATTAACACCGCATACCTTGCGTCATTCTTTTGCCACTCATCTGCTTGAAAATGGAGCAGATTTACGTTCTGTACAAGAAATGTTAGGACATGCCGATATATCAACAACTCAAATTTATACCCATGTGACAAAAACGAGATTGAAAGATGTTTATAGCCAGTTTCATCCGCGAGCGCGGTCTAAATTTAATGAATAGCTGCTATATCCTAAGCAGCTTTTTTATTGTACGGTTACTGGAATTTTTATACAATAAAAGTATAAAATTTATTATTTACATATAATATTAATTGTAAACGATTTATTGTCTTTATAGGAGGATTTTTTATGACATATAAACGTATATTTTTAATCGTAATGGATTCCGTCGGTATCGGGGAAGCACCTGATGCAGAAAAGTTCGGTGATAAAGGAACTGATACTCTTGGCCATATTGCCGAAAAGATGGGCGGATTAAATATGCCGAATATGGCAAAATTAGGTTTAAGTAATATTCGTGAAATAAAAGGAATTCCAAAAGCAGATCATCCGCTTGCTTATTATACAAAAATGCAGGAAGCCTCGAGCGGAAAAGATACGATGACAGGACATTGGGAAATTATGGGGTTAAACATTCAAAAACCATTTAAAGTTTTTCCAAATGGTTTTCCTCAAGAATTAATAGAAAAAATAGAAGAAAAAACCGGTAGAAAAGTAATTGGGAATAAACCAGCTAGTGGTACTGCTATTATAGATGAATTAGGTAAAGAACATATGGAAACTGGAGCCTTAATAGTATATACATCTGCTGATCCAGTACTACAAATAGCTGCTCATGAAGAAGTTGTACCATTAGAAGAGTTATATAAAATTTGCGAAATTTGTCGAGAATTGACGCTTGAAGATGAATATAAAGTAGGTCGAGTCATAGCTCGTCCATTTATTGGAACACCAGGTAATTTTACTCGTACAGCAAATCGTCATGATTATGCATTAAAACCTTTTGAACGTACGGTTATGAATGAATTGAAAGATCATCATTATGATGTTATAGCCTTAGGGAAAATTTCTGACATTTATGCTGGTGAAGGTGTAACAAAGGCAATTCGTACAAAATCTAATATGGATGGAATGGATAAATTATTAGATTCGTTAGATATGGAATTTAATGGTTTAAGCTTCTTAAATCTTGTTGATTTTGATGCTCTTTATGGACATAGAAGGGATCCAATTGGATACGGGAAAGCATTGGAAGAATTTGATGCTCGTTTACCAGAAGTATTTGAAAAATTAACAGATGACGACTTATTAATTATTACGGCTGATCACGGAAATGATCCGACTGCTCCAGGAACAGATCATACCCGTGAATATGTACCTTTATTAGTATATTCTACACGGATGAATGGTGGTAAGGAGCTACCATTACGGCAGACATTCGCTGATGTTGGGGCGACCATTGCAGAAAACTTTAATGTCCCAATGCCAAAATACGGAAAAAGCTTTTTGAAAGAAATTGATCAATAAGGGCTATCATATTACTGGTAGTCCCTTGATTACATGAACTATTAGGGGTGAAGATTTTGAGAATAATTGATATTATTGAAAAAAAACGAGATGGTCATGAACTTAGTAAAGAAGAAATTGAATTTTTTGTGAACGGATACACAGACAATACAATTCCAGATTATCAAATAAGTGCATTATTAATGGCAATTTATTTTCAGGGAATGAATGAACGTGAACGCGGTGATTTAACAACCGCAATGGTCGAATCTGGTGATCAAATTGATTTATCAAAAATTGATGGTATAAAAGTAGATAAACATTCCACAGGTGGCGTAGGTGATACAACGACCCTTGTATTAGGTCCACTCGTAGCATCTGTAGGTGTTCCTGTAGCGAAAATGTCTGGACGTGGTTTAGGACATACTGGAGGCACAATTGATAAATTAGAATCCTTTTCTGGATTTCATGTCGAAATCACTAATGAAGAATTTATTCAATTAGTAAATAAAAACAAAATTGCTGTTATTGGTCAAAGTGGAAATTTAACACCTGCTGATAAGAAATTGTATGCACTTCGTGATGTAACAGGAACGGTTAATAGTATTCCACTAATTGCCAGCTCAATCATGAGTAAAAAAATTGCCGCAGGGGCTGACTGTATTGTGTTGGATGTAAAAACTGGTTCTGGTGCATTTATGAAAACGTTGGATGACTCAAGAGAGTTGGCGCACACAATGGTTAAAATCGGAAAACATGTTGGACGTAATACGATGGCGGTTATTTCTGATATGAACCAACCACTAGGCTTTGCAATTGGAAATGCTTTAGAAGTGAAAGAAGCGATTGCTACATTAAGAGGAGAAGGGCCACAAGACTTAACAGAATTGTGTCTAACTTTAGGTAGTCAAATGGTATATTTAGGTAAAAAAGCAGCGTCAATTGAAGAAGCTCGCAAACTTTTGAAAGAATCGATAAAATCGGGGAAAGCTTTAGAAAAAATGAAAACATTTATTTCCGCACAAGGTGGCGATCCAAGTACTATTGATAACCCTGATTTACTTCCACAAGCGAAATATGCCATTGAACTTCCTTCAAAACAAGCTGGTTGGGTCAGTGAAATGGGTGCAGATGAGATTGGTCACGCGGCCATGTTACTAGGTGCAGGTAGAAAAACAAAAGATTCGACTATCGATCTGTCTGTTGGAATTGTCTTAAAGAAAAAAATTGGAGATTATGTAGAAGAGGGAGAATCTCTCCTTACGATTTATTCTAATAATGAAAACGTTGATGAAGTTAAAAACAAGCTTTACGAATGTATAAAAATATCATCCGAAGAAGTAGCCAAGCTTCCATTAATCTATGAAGTCATATCGTAAATTGATAAGGGAGCTGTACAACAAAAAACCTCCTATTATAAGGAGGTTTCAG
>CADBNU010000459.1 GCA_902796085.1 Heyndrickxia coagulans | reverse complement strand
TTGTTTGCTGCAGGAGTTGCTATTGGTTTAGCTGGTGACGGTGCAGCGGCATTAGCGGCAATTGTAGGTTATTTAGTAATGAACCAAGTGATGGGTTCATGGCTTGGTTTGACAGCTGATGATATTGGAACAGAACCCAGCTTTGCATCTGTTTTAGGAATACCAACACTGCAAACCGGAGTTTTTGGCGGTATTATTATAGGTTTAATTGCGGCATTTTGTTATAATAAATATCATGATATTAAAATGCCTTCATATCTTGGTTTCTTTGCAGGAAAACGATTTGTTCCGATCGTTACGGCAGCGTTTTCATTTGTTGTCGGCTTGATTCTACTCGTTGTATGGCCACCGGTTCAAAATGCATTAAATTCAGCTTCCATGTGGTTAATTGAGGAAGGTACGTATTTAGCTGTATTTATGTTTGGATTTATTAAAAGATTACTGATCCCGTTTGGTTTGCATCATATTTACCATGCACCATTCTGGTATGAATTTGGTTCTTACACAACAGCAGCTGGAGAAGTTGTTCGTGGTGATATGACAATCTTTTTTGCTCAGCTACGAGATGGAGTTGAGTTAACAGCAGGTCATTTTATGGCTGGGGAATTTCCGGTTATGTTATTTGGTTTACCGGCAGCAGCCTTAGCTATGTATCATGTTGCTAAACCAGAAAAGAAAAAACTTGTTGCAGGTATCTTTGCTGGTGGAGCGTTAACTTCTGCTTTAACTGGTATTACAGAACCACTTGAATTTACTTTCTTGTTCTTATCGCCAGTACTATTCCTTATTCATGCTGTGTTAGACGGATTATCTTTTGTAATCTTGACATGGTTAGATATTCATATTGGATATACATTCTCAGGTGGTTTCATAGACTTCTTCCTATTTGGAATTTTACCAGGTAAAGAACCGTGGTGGCTCGTGATCCTTGTAGGTCTTGTATTTGCAGTTCTATACTACTTCATCTTCCGTTTCTTCATTGTAAAATTTGACTTGAAAACACCTGGTCGTGAAGATACAGAAGAAAATGGAAATGAAGAAAAAGTATCTGTTGGTGATGATCTTCCTTATAACATTCTGGAAGCAATGGGTGGAAAAGAAAATATTGCTCACTTAGATGCATGTATCACTCGATTACGTGTTCAAGTAAATGACATTCATAATGTTGATAAAGAAGAATTGAAAAAATTAGGTGCAGCTGGTGTACTTGAAGTAGGAAATAATATTCAAGCTATTTTTGGACCGAAATCAGATACATTGAAAAGTCAAATCCAAGATATTATGAGCGGAAAGAAACCGCGTCCTGTTAAAACAAAAGATCAAGAAGAAAGCTCACAACCAAATGAAAAACCTGAAACTTTACAAAGTGAAGTTAATAACAATGAAAAATATATTTCTCCAATTAAGGGAAAACTTATTCCAATAAGTGAAGTTCCAGATCAAGTATTTTCTCAAAAAATGATGGGTGATGGTTTTGCTATTGAACCAGAAGATGGACTTGTAGTTGCGCCTGCAGATGGTAAAATTATAAATGTGTTTCCAACGAAACATGCCATTGGATTCCAGACTGTAGGCGGACGAGAAATCTTGATTCACTTTGGTATTGATACTGTTAATTTAAAAGGGGAAGGTTTTGAAACGCTTGTAAATGAAGGCGAAGAAGTTAAAGCTGGACAACCGTTACTTCGTGCAGATATTAACTTTATTAAAGAACATGTACCGTCCATTATTACACCTGTTGTTTTCACAAATTTAAGTGAAGGCGAAAATATTGTTCTTGAAAAATCAGGTCCTGTTCAATTAAAAGAAGAAGATATCATTTCAATTAAGTAGTCAGCTCAGCGGGTTTCGATTGGAAACCTGCTGAATTAAAATTATAAATACTTATTATAAGAATGAAGGAGTGTTTTTATTATGTTAGATAAAACATATACAGTTATTGCAGAAAGTGGAATTCATGCAAGACCAGCAACTTTACTAGTTCAAGAAGCAAGCAAATTTAAATCCAATATTGAATTAGAATATAATGGAAAATCCGTTAACTTAAAATCCATTATGGGAGTCATGGCTCTTGGTATTGGTAAGGATGCGGAAATTAAAATTAAAGCAGACGGCAGTGATGAAAATGATGCGATTCAAGCTTTAGATGAATTATTGAAAAATCAAGGCTTAGCTGAATAATAATCGAAACCAAATATATTTTCTAATTTGAATGAAAGATAAAAAAACAACCCAGGCAAGTAGTTTTTTACTTGTTAGGGTTGTTTTTTAATGTAGAAAAAGTTTACAACTTATTTTTTCTCATA
>CADBNU010000458.1 GCA_902796085.1 Heyndrickxia coagulans | reverse complement strand
CTTCAATCAAACTAAATCATAAAAGCCGTCTAATTGCGAGTTTTTATGTAACTTTAGTAGAGAAAATATTGAACAATGTTATAATATACATGAACAAATTGTTAACTTTTTAATTTTGGTGTAAATTTTTATTTTGACGGGGGTTAAAAAAGGTGAAAAGAAAATACGCCGATGATTCTTTGGCTTTACATACCGATCTATATGAAATAAATATGGTACAGTCTTACTGGCAGGATGGAATACATAATAAACGGGCAGTGTTTGACGTATATTTCCGTGATATGCCTTTCGGTAACGGCTACGCTATTTTTGCGGGACTAGAAAAAATCATAGATTATATACAAAATTTTAAGTTTACAGATGATGATCTCGCGTACTTACGAGAACTTGGCTATCAGGATGATTTTATTGAATACTTAAAAACCCTCCGTTTTACTGGTAATATCCGTTCTGTTGTTGAAGGTGAAATTGTTTTTAATCATGAACCATTAATACGAGTTGAAGCAACACTGGCTGAAGCACAATTAATTGAAACCGCTTTATTGAACATTGTGAATTATCAAACATTAATAGCTACAAAAGCTTCTCGAATTAAGCAAGTGGTTGGTAATGAACCGATAGCTGAATTTGGAGCAAGACGTGCTCAAGAAATGGATGCGGCAATTTGGGGGGCAAGAGCAGCTGTCATCGGAGGTTGTGGTTCAACATCAAACGTTCGTGCTGGAAAACTCTTTGGCATTCCTGTATCTGGTACGATGGCACATGCTATGATTCAAGTGTACCATGATGAATATGAAGCATTTCGTAAATATGCAACTGTCCATAAAGATTGCATATTTTTAGTCGATACTTATGATACGTTAAAATCCGGTGTTCCAAATGCTATTCGTGTAGCCAAGGAATTAGGAGATCAAATTAACTTTATCGGTATACGTATTGATAGTGGTGATCTGACGTATTTATCAAAAGCTGCACGGAAAATGTTGGATGATGCTGGATTTCCAGATGCCAAAATCTTTGCGTCGAATGATCTAGATGAACTAACAATACTAAATTTAAAATCGCAAGGCGCACAAATTGATAGCTGGGGTGTAGGTACAAAATTAATAACTGCTTACGATCAGCCTGCTTTAGGCGCCGTTTATAAATTGGTGGCAATTGAAGAAAATGGGCAGTTAGTCGATACCATTAAAATAAGCGGAAATCCAGAAAAAGTAACTACACCTGGTCTAAAACGGATATATCGTATTATTAATAAACATAGTTGGAAATCGGAAGGAGATTATATTGCCCTAGATTGGGAAAATCCACAAGAAGAAGAACCGTTAAAAATGTTCCATCCCGTTCATACTTTTATTAGTAAATATGTAACAAACTTTGAAGCTAAAGAATTGCATCAGAATATTTTCATTAATGGGGAATTAGTTTATAAACTCCCAGAGATTCAGGAAATCAAAAAATATGTTGATGAAAACCTTAATCTATTGTGGGATGAGTATAAGCGAATATTAAATCCCGAACAGTATCCAGTTGATTTAAGTCAAGCATGTTGGGATAATAAAATGGCAAATATTGAAAAAGTACGACAACAAGTAGCATCTCTAAAAAGTTAATAAGGTAGTATAGAAGAGTGGGGATTGAATATCCTCACTCTTTCATTTTTGATTATTTACGTATAAATAATGGTTTCCAGTAATGTCTACTAGGTTCACCTCTTGCATAATCCAATCCCATTGAAATTCCTACTTAAAATATTCGCACTATGCCTATTCATCCAAGATTGGACGCCTGAATTGCGGAGTACTTTGATCCATTGCAATATTCTCCCCAACAGCTACTTAGTGTATTCTATAATTTTGAAACATAGTAAATATGCTTCCAGATTATGTAAAAAAATAGTTTCGATCTCTCATGAAGAACGATTATGTTTGGCGACTCTGGAGAGTTCCCAATTATGTTCGAGAGGCTTTCACTTATGCTTTGCACCATAATTTTATTTTAACAACTTGTGCTTCAAAGTTCTTTTCTGAAATGTCTGGTACCGTTAATTTATTATTTGGCTAAATAAAAGAAGGATTTTGGATATGTGGGTTAACTCGTATTATTTCCTTTAATCTTACTTGGTCCATGTTGCGATTTTACACATATTGTCTCTAGGTTTTACAATATATG
>CADBNU010000457.1 GCA_902796085.1 Heyndrickxia coagulans | reverse complement strand
TTGTAAATTTTTTAAACTTAAATTCTCGCATACCGGCTAATATTTAATAATATCCCCACGGCCATGAGCATTAAAGTTAGTGATGAACCACCGTAACTGAAAAATGGTAGGGTAATTCCTGTAACAGGTATTAAGCCGGTAACTACTCCAATATTGATCATCACTTGGACTGCAATCATGGAAATAATGCCAACTGCTAAAAAACTTCCATATAAATCTGGCGCATTTAATGCTACGCGAATGCCGCGCCACAATAGTAACGCAAATAATAGTAAGACAAAAGCTCCACCAATAAATCCTAATTCTTCAGCTAAAATTGCATAGATAAAGTCTGTTTGTGGCTCAGGTAAATAGAAAAACTTTTGTCTGCTTTGTCCTAATCCTAAACCAAACAACCCACCTGGACCAATCGCATATAATGACTGAATAATTTGGAATCCAGTTCCTAACGGATCAGACCAAGGATCAAGATAAGAAGTGATCCGATCCATTCGATATGGTGCGGCTAAAATGAGTCCAACAAAACCGGCAACACCGACTAACCCTAGTCCAATAAAATGAGATATTTTTGCACCTGCAACAAAAATCATAATCATGCAAGTCCCGACCATAACCGTACCTGTACCTAAATCTGGTTGTAACATAATTAAACCAAAAGCAAGAAATACAAGTGCAAGACTAGGTACAAATCCCTTTGTGAATTGCGTAATACGTTTTTGATTGGTAGTTAAATATTTTGCTAAAAACATGATCATGGCCAGCTTCATAAACTCCGAAGGTTGAATGGAAAAAGCACCGACTCCAATCCAACTTCTTGAACCATTCCGAACATTACCAATTCCTGGGATTAATACTGCTATTAATAGAATGAAACAAATGATTAAAAGGATTTTCGACCAATTCCGCCATGTCCAATAATCAACGTTCATAATAAAAAACATAGCGACTAATCCTACTACGGCAAATAGAAGTTGTCGTTTCGCAAAGTAAAAGGAATCGTCAAATCGGTAATCAGCCCAAACAGCACTTGCACTATATACCATGATTAACCCAATAGATAAGAGTGATAGTATGACAATCACTAAAACAAAGTCTGGAGTTGTTTTTTTCACCGGCAAAACAGGTCACCCCATTAAAGCAAATTCGAGCTTGCCAATCTTTTACTTGGAAAAAATTGTCCAAGCTCTTATACTAGCTTATGCACCGCATTAATAAAAATGTCCCCTCTTATTTCAAAATTTTTATATTGATCCCAACTAGCACATGCTGGTGATAGAAGAATAACATCTCCCGGTTGAGACAAAGAATAAGCTAGTGGTACAGCCTCTTCAACATTATTGACGGCATGCAGATTTTCTATCCCTGCTTTCTGACCTGTTTTTAATAGTTTTTCTTTCGTTTCTCCAAAAGCGATCAAAGATTTTACATTGTGAAGATAAGGAATTAAATCTTCAAATCCATTACCTCGATCCAGTCCTCCGGCTAGTAATATGATTGGTTGGTCAAATGATGTAAGTGCCATTCTTGTTGCAAGTATATTGGTTGCTTTCGAATCGTTATAAAATAGGCGATCATTAAAATTCCGAACAAATTGGAGGCGATGACGTACCCCTTGAAATGTAGTTAAAACTTTTTCAATGGCTGCATTTGAAACACCGCTTAACTTTGCCGCAGCAACACTAGCTAATATATTTTCTAAATTAAACTTTCCAGGTAATACAATTTTGTTACATTCAATCACTTTTTCACCTTTAAAATAAACGTAACCGTCTTTTACCGAAACTCCATTTTCTAAATATTGTTCAGTAGAAAACGGAATTACGGTTGCTTTTGTTTCAGCAGCCAGTTGTGTACATTCTTCTTGATCAAAGTTTAAAATTAAGAAGTCTTCTTCCTTTTGATTTTTATATATATTTTTCTTAGCGTTTACATAGTTTTCTCGTGTACCGTGGTAATCCAGATGAGCTTCGTAAAGATTTGTGATTACGGCAATTTTTGGGCGGAATTCACGAATTCCCATTAATTGAAAGGAAGATAGTTCAATAACAATTTTATGATCTGCTGTTGCCTCCCTTGCAACACCAGAAGCCACTTTTCCAATATTTCCTGCAATTAACGGATTCTTTTGGCCTTCTTTTAACATTTCGTAGATTAATGTTGTCGTCGTTGTTTTACCGTTTGTCCCTGTTATTCCGATAAAATCGGCATCAGATATTTTATATGCAAGCTCGACTTCTGTGATGATTGGAATTTCCCTTGAAAGTGCATCTTCAATTATAAAATTGGAGTATGGTATACCTGGGTTCTTAACTACTAACTGGAAACCCTCATCTAATAAATCTTCCGGATGTTCACCGCAGATAACTTTTATCCCTTTTTCTAATAAGGCTTGTGCTTCAGGATTTTCTGAAAATGGTTTTTGATCATTTACAGTGACGATTGCCCCAAGTTCATGTAAAAGAAGAGCGGCACTAACACCGCTTTTTGCTAATCCTAATACTAAAATCTTTTTATTACGATAATCTGCTATATTTTTCAATTATAACCACACCTCAATATAAATTCCCAACGTTGCAAATAAAAGTCCAACTGTCCAAAACGTGACAACGACCCGCCATTCACTCCATCCACTTAATTCATAATGATGGTGTAAAGGACTCATTTTAAAGATTCGTTTACCTGTCGTTTTAAAGGAAACCACTTGGATAATGACAGATAGCGTTTCTATTACAAATATTCCACCGATAATCACTAATAATAATTCTAAGTTTGTTAAAATTGAAACCGTTGCGATTGCTCCACCTAACGCAAGGGAACCAGTATCTCCCATAAATACCTTTGCAGGATGGGCATTAAACACTAAAAATCCTAACACGGCACCAACGATTGCAACGCAAAAGATGGCTGTTTCAAAATCGCCTTGATTCCAAGCTAGAACCGCATAGGCACCAAATGCAACTGCTGCAGTACCTGATACTAATCCATCTAGCCCGTCCGTTAAGTTAACTGCATTGGAAAAGCCTACTTGCCAAAATACAACAAATAATACGTATAACCAACCTATATCAACAGAAACATCTAATATAGGAATATGTATTGCCGTTGAAATTTCAAATGATTGATAAATAAAAAAGAATATGACAGAAATAAGGACCTGACCTAAAAACTTCTGTCTCGATGTTAAACCTAGATTTCGTTTCAGCGCAACTTTTATAAAGTCATCTAAAAAACCTAATATTCCAAATCCGATCGTCACTAATAATAAAAGATAAACTTCCACGGTCATTTCTGAAAATAGACTTGTCATAATGATCGTTGTTAGAATGATGGATAGTAATATCATGATCCCGCCCATCGTTGGGGTGCCTGATTTTTTCTGATGGGATTTTGGTCCTTCTTCCCGAATGCTTTGTCCAAATTTCAACTTTCTTAAGAACGGTATGAATATTGGGGAGAGAATAACTGTAATGGCGAATGCTGTTAAGATCGTGTAAATGATGACTTGTTCTTGCATATATCAATCCCTCCCTTTACGATTGTTCCTTTATTTCTTTTGTTAATTTTTCTCGAATAGCTTCAAGTGCTACTTTCCGGTCATCAAAGTCATATTTTGTTTCGCCGATAATTTGATAATCTTCATGTCCTTTACCAGCTATGACAACAATATCTTCATCATTCGCTTCATGTATTGCTCGATAAATGGCTTTTTTTCGATCAGGAATGACTTCATGTGGTAAGCCCATGACTCCCTGAACCATATCATTTAAAATTTGCATCGGATCTTCGGTTCTCGGATTATCTGAAGTGAAGATTGGATGTGTGGCATAACTGCATGCTACTTTTGCCATTAGCGGGCGCTTTGTACGGTCACGATCGCCACCACAGCCAACTACGACATATATATTTGCTTCCTCAGATAAAGACTTTACCGTTTGTAATACATTTTCCAAGCTATCTGGTGTATGAGCATAATCTACAATTACAGGAAATGATTGTCCTCCCTTTACTAGCTCAAAACGACCAGGTACCGAATGAAAACTGCGAATGCTGTCTACAATTGTATTTAACGGTAATTTTGCTACAATCCCAACGGCAATCGCGCTCAATATATTATAAACATTAAACTTTCCAATCAAATTTGTTTCAACTATCGCACGACCAACAGGACTTTCTAATTCAAATGTAGTACCACTTGCTGAAAAACGTATATTTTTTGCTTGCACATCTGCAAGATGATCAATTCCATACGTGATTACATGGGCAGAAGTCATACGGCTGTATTCCTCACTTGCCGGATCATCTCCATTTAACACAGCAAACTTCGGCTGCTTTTCTGAATACCGATTTCCTAATTGGGCAAATAATAAGCCCTTTGCTTTTTTATATTCTTCCATCGTTTTATGATAATCTAAATGATCTTGCGTTAAATTTGTAAATACGGCAACATCATAATCACAACCCCAAGTTCTCCCCTGCACTAACGCATGGGATGAAACCTCCATGCTAACAACTTCAACACCCTTTTGAATCATATCGTGAAACGTCTTTTGTAACGTAATGCTGTCCGGAGTTGTATTTTTCGTCTCAAGTTTTTGATTACCGATTTTTGTATACAAAGTTCCAATTAATCCCGTTTTTTTGTTTGCTACATGAAACATATGGTCAACAATATGACTAACCGACGTTTTTCCATTTGTACCAGTAACTCCTACTAAAAACAGTTGTTGCGACGGATGTTGATAAAATGCATCTGCTAATATAGCCATTGCTCGTTTCGTGTCCCTTACAAGAATTGTAGGTACATTTAAATTTGGAATGACTCTATTCGCTACAATGGCAACGGCCCCCTTTTTTACCGCTTCATGGGCAAATTGATGACCGTCAAATTTATCACCTTCAATGCAAATAAATAATGTACCATCGGTAACTTTTTGTGTATCTTGTTCAATTGAATCAATATTTATATCCTCTTTATAATTTACTACTTTAGCAAATTGTAACCGAGCTAATAACGCTTGGAGTTCCATTACAACATCTCCTTCTAACAAACAAAAATTCTTCTAGTTATATTTTGGGTAAAATAACCAACATACATTTTACAGTAATCGAGCTAAATTTTCTATGTTTGTTTATCATTTACACGAATAATTTATGTTAAATGGAATCTTTTTCATCATGACGGATGAATTTCTTTTATTTTCAATAGACTTATCCTATCACAAACATTGTACTTAATTATTCTCATAATTATGTAACTTAATGTATTATTTCGCGTTCTAGACGAAAGAATTTATTGTTTTCCGATTCAAACTGGTTATATAACAATTAAAAATATAAAAAAATGAAAATGGTTGCCCATTTTCATCCATCAGCATTCCTCTTTTTAACAGAAGTAATAAAATTTTACATAACGAAAATGGACAACCCATTTGTCGATTTCACCGTCATGCTTAGTCAAGGAAAATTCGAATCGTAGAACCTTCTTTTACCTTAGTACCTGGTTGTGGTTCTTGTTTTATGATTTTGTTGCCCTCACCATTCATATCAATCTTTAGATTGAAAAATTGGTTTGCAATTTCCTTCCGTTCAAGTCCGATTAAATTAGGTACTTCCACTATTGGTGTATCTAACCAAGTCGTTTCTTTTTCAATTTGATTTTTCCTTGGAGTCACCTTTAACACTCGCATACTGTCTTCAATAATATTTCCTACAATCGGAGCAGCGACAGTGCCTCCAAATTGAACGGTCCCTTTTGGATTATCAACGGCAACATAAACAACAATTTGCGGATCATCAGCTGGTGCAAAACCGATAAAAGAAACGATGTGGTTATTTTCTAAGTAACGTCCACCTTGTGCTTTTTGTGCTGTTCCCGTTTTCCCACCGACTCGGTATCCATCAACAAAAGCGTTTTTTCCTGTTCCTTGTGCAACCACACTTTCCAAAGCATAGCGAATTGTTTTTGATGTCTCGTCAGAAATCACCTTCCGTTTTGCCACTGGTTTTTTACGCATAACCACTTCTTCCGTTTCTGGATCGACTAACTCTTTAACGACGTATGGTTGATAGAGGGTCCCACCATTTATTGCTGCAGAAACAGCAGTCACTTGTTGAATGGGTGTTACTGAAACCCCTTGTCCAAAAGCCGTTGTGGCCAGTTCGACAGGACCCACTTTATCTAAGTCAAAAAGGATTCCTTTACCTTCACCTACTAAATCGATACCCGTTTTTTCTCCAAAACCGAATTTTTTTATGTAGTCGAACAATTTCTCTTTTCCAAGACGTTCACCAAGTTCTACGAATCCCGGGTTACAAGAGTTTTGAACAACTTCTAAAAATGTTTGTGAACCATGTCCTCCTCTTTTCCAACAGTGTAGTTGAGCACCGCCAACTTCGACACGTCCGGAATCATAAAAATTCTCTTCTTCAAGATTCACCTTTCCTTCTTCAAGGGCAGCAGCCAATGTAATAATTTTAAAGGTTGAACCGGGTTCATACGTACTCCAAATCGGTAAATTACGATTATAAATCTCTGGTGCCACATGTTGAAAATCAGCAGGATCGAAATTAGGTCTTGAAGCCATACCTAATATTTCACCTGAATTTGGGTCCATAGCAATAGCGATTAAACCATCCGGATTATATTGAGCATCAGCATTGTCTAATTCTCGCTCAAGAATTGTCTGAATTTGTGAATCAATTGTCAAAACAAGGTCTAAACCATCAACAGGTGGATGATAATCGTCTGGCATGCTCTCCATTCGTTCTCCCTTAGCTGTTGAATAGAACTGAACTGCTCCCCGTTTCCCAGCTAGTTCCTTATCATAAGATAGCTCTAATCCCATTAATCCTTGATTATCGATGCCCGTAAATCCTAACACATGGGACAGATAATCTTCAAAGGGATAATACCTTTTTGAATCTTCCGCAATATAAACTCCTGGTAAATTTAATTCTTCAATTTCTTTTGCTTTTTCATTCGAAATTTTTCTACCTGCCTTTAATCGTTCCATACTCGATTTTTTTGTAATTTGCTGATAAATTTCTTGAACTTCTGCATTTAATATATTTGCAAGTTTTTCAGCTGTTTTGGCAGGATCTTTAATTTGCCGTGGAACAATATAAACGGTCGGTGAGCTGATATTTGTAGCTAGAGCAATGCCATTTCGATCTAATATTTCTCCTCTTTTCGGTTCAAAGGGAATTTCACGATTCCACGAATTTTTTGCTCGCTCAGTTAACATATCGCCAAGCACGAATTGAACATATGCTAATCGTATGCCAATAATTGTAAAAATGAGAAATCCAACTAATAAAGTGATAACCAGTCTTTTTCGCACAGTTACTTGAGAAACTTTACGCATATTCCCCCTCCTATATCACCTATTTCATGTATATGCTTGTACATATTCCTATAGAACGGAGAAACCTATTGTAAATAGTAAAAAAAACACGTCCTATAGACGTGTCTTTAATAGGAGGGATTATTCAGAAGAATCATCATCTCGTTTTTTATTTTTTTGTTCTAATTGCTTCAAAGGAGGTTGTAACTTAATATCCCCTGTACTTTCCTTTGTTACAATCGTTTTCGGCGCAATACTTTGACTTACGACAAATCCATTCCCTTCAAGATTTAAATGAACACCCGTCGCTTTCATAAACTTCATAACATCAGACTTAGACCAACCGGTCATATCCGGCATTACCATTTCTTTATCTGTTAATATTAATATTTTTTCATTTTCGATTAACTTCGTATTCGCTTGCGGAACAGTAGCTGTCACCTTTTTTCCATTACCTATTACAACTGGTTTGACATGCAAATTGGTTAATTCTTTAATAGCCTTATCTACATTTTTGTTAGTGTAATCAGGTATGTTATGAATCACTGGTTTTTCAATTGATTCATCTGGTTTAATATTTAAATATTGTAAACTATTTTTCATAACGGAATTAAATATTTTTGATACTGGGACACTACCACTTTCATATTTTTCTTTATCTAAATTTGGTTGTTTCACTAATACGTAAACAATGAGTTCTGGATCATCTGCCGGTGCAACACCAATAAAGGAAAACAAGTAATTATTCCATCCGGTTAAAAGACCTTTGCCAGATTCATAGATTTGGGCGGTACCTGTTTTTCCAGCAACAGTATACCCATCAATTTTAAAAGGTTTTCCGGTACCATGCTCACCATTTACAGTCGATTCTAACATCTTTAACGTTTGTTTTGCCGTTTCAGATGAAACTGGTGAACCTAATTCTTGCATCCCACTATTTTTTACGACATTCCCATCATCATCAACTATTTTCTCGATTAGATAAGGTTTCATCATTTTACCTTTATTTGTTATTGCCGTCATCGCTTGGATCATTTGCAATGCTGTAACACTCGTACCTTGCCCGTAAGAGGTAGCATATTGATCCCGTGGCCATTGATATTGAATCACACCCGCAGCTTCATTCGGTAAACCAATTCCCGTTGGCATACCAAATTTAAAGCGATCAATATAATTTCTGAATGTATCTGTACCCATTTTTTTCACAAGATTCGCCATTGCCACGTTGGAGGAGCGTTGGAATCCTTCGGCATATGTAATCTCACCCCAACCAACATCATTATGGTCTTTGATCGGTTGTGAACCTTCTACATTAAAAACCCCAGATTGATATTTTTCATTAGGGTTGAATATCCCCTCTTCAATGGCAGCTGCGAGTGGGACAAATTTAAAGGTTGATCCGGGTTCATAAGCTGTTTCAACAATGAGATTTTGCCAATTTTCTTCAATACCTTCCCTCGTGTTCGGATCAAAAGTTGGGCGTTGTGACATGGCTAAAATAGCACCTGTTTTAGCGTCAGCAACAATTCCCATTATTTCAGTTGGCTCATACTCTTGATTGACTTCATTCATCGCTTCTTCAAGGAAGGTTTGAATTTTTCGATCAATCGTTAAGTATACGGTGTCACCATTTTCAGGCTCATTTACCTCCGCTCCAGAAGTCGGTAAAATATATCCCCATCGATCACTTTCATATTCGATTTTTCCATTTTTCCCTTGCAAATAATCATTTAAACTTGCTTCAATTCCTATTTGACCGACAAGTCTATGATGATTTGGATCGTTATAGTCCATGCTGGCAAATCCGATTAAATGGGAAGCAAGCACCCCATTCGGATAAGATCGTTTTGATTCGCGAACGAACGTAATTCCTGGTAGTTTTAAAGACTCGATTTTATTTTTTTGTTCATAGGACAAATTTCGACCAGCTTTTCCAAATTCAACTTGAAAGGCATCTTTTGTTAAAATGGAATAAATGTCAGACTTATCCATATTAATATATTGCGATAAAATTTCTGCCGTTTTTTCAGGATCAACGACATGTTTTGGAGAATCTGTATTTTTGGGAGAAACAGATGGATCTAGAACAGCTACTAATTTATATGTAATTGTATCATGTGCTAGCGGTTCTCCATTTCTATCTAAAATAGAACCCCTGGAAGCTTCTAATATCGCGTCCTTTGCATATCGTTCCTTTGCATAGGCTCTTAATTCTTTACCTTCTACCTGACCGGTAATTTGAATGGCTAAAAATCGATACGTTAATATAAAAAAGAGCAAACTGAATATTGTAAACAATGCCAGTGCTCTTCGATTCATACTTTTTCTTTTTTTCATGGTTTCGGTACAGCCTTTACGTTATTTTTTTGTAGCTCAAGTCCTTGTTCTTTTGCTACTTTTAATACTCTACCATATTCTAGTAATTCGTCAACCTGTCCTTGTAATTCTTCCATTTCCTTTGACTGCTCAACGATTTTTGCATCCATAACTTGTATTTCTCTATTTACTTTATATATGGATGTCTGATTGGAAATAATGAAGTAGGATAAGCAAAAACAAACGATCCCAAAGAGGATATAAATATACTTTTCTCCTTTTGTAATTCTTCTCTTCTTTTTTACGATACGTTTTTTGGCTTCTGTTCCGGCTGTACAACTTCTTGAATGTGGTATTTTTTTGCTAAATTGCTCATATTATTCCCCCCTTATTACAGATCTTTTACTTTTTCCGCAATTCGAAGCTTTGCCGAATGTGCGCGGTGATTTTCTTTCAATTCTTCATCAGATGGCAGTATTGGCTTTCTAGTTATCACTTTTAATGTCGGTTGATATTCTTTCGGTACAATAGGCAGCCCAGAATACAACTCTGGAATTTCTGCATATTGTTTAAAGGTTTGTTTTGCAATGCGGTCTTCTAAAGAGTGAAACGTTATGACAGCCACTCTACCACCTTTTTTTAACAATTCAATACTTTGCTCAAGAGAATACTCAAAGCTATTTAATTCATCATTTACCGCAATTCGTAAGGCTTGGAATACACGTTTAGCGGGATGTCCACCTTTTCGACGTGCTGGTGCGGGGATAGCTTCCTTAATTATATCGACAAGTTGACCAGTTGTTTCAATCGTCCGCTGATTTCTTACTTTTTCAATTTGTCTTGCAATTTGTTTAGAAAATTTTTCCTCACCATAACGAAAGAAAATTGAAACGAGTTTTTCGTACGGCCATTCATTCACGATTATTTTTGCAGTTAACTCATTTTCTTGATTCATACGCATGTCCAAAACAGCATCATGTTGATAACTAAACCCTCGTTCCGGTTCATCAAATTGAGGTGAAGAAACTCCTAAATCATACAATATCCCATCAACCTGTTCGATGCCCCGCTTATTCAGTTCTTCTTTTATGTATGCAAAATTACGATGGATTAGCTCTACTTTATGTTGATAAGGTTTTAATTTCACTTTTGCATGTTCAATTGCCGTTAGATCTTGGTCAAAGGCATATAGTTTTCCGTCATCTGATAATTGCTTTACAATGGCCTCGCTATGACCGGCTCCACCTAATGTACAGTCAATATATATGCCATCAGGTTGAATATTTAACCCTTCCACGGCTTCGTGTAAAAGAACAGTTTTATGTTTAAACATGGGAATTCTTCCTTTCTTTGTCATGCTAAATTACTTACGTTGTAGCTTAGAAAATATTTTCCCCTTACAAGTCAAAATCAATCAAATTCTCAGCGATTTCTGCAAAGGATTCTTCTGATTCAGCAAAATAGCTTTCCCAAATCTCTCTATTCCAAATTTCTATCCGATTGGAAACACCTAATATGACACATTCTTTTTCAAGCTGTCCATATTGAAGCAAAGTGGAAGGAATATTGATACGACCTTGTTTATCGAGTTCACATTCTGTGGCACCTGAAAAGAAAAATCTTGCGAAGGCTCGTGCATCTTTTTTCGTCATTGGGAGGGATTTGATCTTTTCTTCTATTACTTTCCATTCATCCATGGGATAACCAAATAAACATTGGTCAAGTCCTCGGGTTAATACGAAAGTACTGCCGAGATTTTCGCGAAATTTGGCAGGAACAATGAGTCTGCCTTTCGCATCAACATTATGTCGATATTCTCCCATGAACATGTAATTTCCCTCCACTTCTTAACCTAAATTTACCACATTCCCCCACTTCGCGCCACCATTTTTTAAGACGTTATAAAAATGTAAAAATAGAGAAGATGTTTTTGCAAGAAAAGAAAAAAACTGCCATGATGGCAGTTTTTTCGACGGAATCTATTGTCTTATTTTCTGAATATTATTACATTTTGATTACAAAGTGATTACCATTACAAGTTAGTGGAAGTTCTTGAACACGGTTAATAAATAACAAACCATATTTATTTAGAAAATAAAAGATATTCCAACATCGTTCTTGCAATCCTCCAAAAGGAAGTAAAGCAAGTTCAATTCGGTCGTATTTACTTAAAACGTGATGATTTTTTTGTTTTACTAACTCATCTGCTTTATTTAATAAATAATCTAACTGATTGGTTATATATTTTGCGTTTTTCTCGATAATCGGAAGCATCCCTTTATCAAATTGAAGGAATTTTTCGTATACCCTTTTATATTGTTGTAATATTTCTTTTCTTGCAATGGCAACTGTATCTTCGATCGTTTTCTCTTTTAACGATTCAATAAACAGTTCTTTTTCTTTCGCCACACCGTTTTTCAAGACATCTTCCAATTTTAATTGGAATTCTTTTACATAAGCTTCGACATTTCTTTCTAAATAAGTAATATTCATCCGTGGCACAATAATTGGAATTTTAATTTCGGCTAGTTCAAAGATGTTCTTTAATTCGGCCCAATAGGATATTTCACCAGGTCCTGCGATAAAGGCCAAAGTAGGAAATAGAAATTCTTGCATTAATGGACGGGTGACGACATTGTTACTAAATTTTTCAGGTGATTGTTCTAAAATTCGAAGTAGATCTGATTTTGCGAAGGTAACTCCATCAGCAACAACTCTTTCTATGTCGCGATTGTACCGAAGCAATATCCGCTCGTCATTTTGTTCATAAAACAATTGAAAACTATCTTTATCACTTTCGATCATATTTTTATAACCTTTAAGATGAAGGGTATGTTGTTGTTCTAATAATAAGTCTGTAATTACTTCACCGTGATCAATCATCCATTTGAAGTAAGGTTGTTCTATTTTTCTTAATTCTGGATGTGCTGAATCAACTAGAAGTAAGCCGTAATCTTTGAAAAGCGCTGTAATAATTTTTGCAAAAAAGTCCGTATAAGTCATCTGATCTTGAACTTGTGCATCGAGAAAATCTAGTACATCTTTTGTAAATGGTGTTTCTCCAAAACTAGCGATTACATCTCGATACCATTTTTTCAACTGTTGTTTATTTAAACTTACTTTAGAGACCATTCGTTTTTGTTTGTTATCTTTCTGATGAAACGTCGTCTTACTTAATAATCCTTCATTTAACTTGTAAACATGGTTAACTTCGAAAATATCATGGTCTTCGCCTGCAATCCAGAAAATCGGAACGATTGGTTTTCCCAGAACGGCTTCCTTTTGGCGAGCATAGTTAATGATGGATATGATTTTATGTATCGTATATAACGGACCTGTCAAAAGTCCTGCTTGTTGGCCTCCAATCACAACGACACTGTCCGGTTGTTCAAGTCGTTCAAGGGACTTGTCAATTTCCCTAGATTGAGCAAACTTCTTCATATATTTTTTAATATGAATCGCAAGTTTCCTCCGAGGAAATTCACGGTTCATTAATTCATCATATCGAGCAAATAAATCCTCATCACTGCGGAAATTATAATGAAACAATGATGACTTATTATTTTCAATATATTGATTGACAAGATTATTTTTTGAAGCTAATTGTAATTGAAGCACTTCCATGAAGTGTAACTTCCTTTCATTTAAATTTTATTTATGTAAAACCTTTTTATAAATAGATGATGGTATTTCAGATGATAGACAAGCCTGCCCCCGAAATGTCCCTTTCTTGATAATTTGATTGATCGCTCCAATATCTCCAAACAACAAATTGAATCATACCATAAATGATACAATAGAATCATCTCAAATTAGTCATTAAAAATGAGAGAACCTCAAATTTTAATCTCTATAATGAAAACACGAAGCACGAAACCGACCAAAGCCCGTATAATACAATGGATACCTTACGTCCTATTTCTTTTACATAACGCTTCATAGGCAGCAAGGAGAAATGGAACATGTAAATTGTTTTTCTCCGCTTTTTCAATTAAAGGTGTAAGAATACCATCAATTTCCATACGATTATTTAATTTCAAATCACGTAACATCGATGATTCATTTTCTGCCGTGTTTTGACAAACCGTTTGTAAATATTGATAGACTTCTTCCTTATTAGAAATCTGAAGTATACTAGCTACTTCCATATAAAATTGTTGAAACAAGTAATTATAAAAAGGATTGGTTAGTAATTGTCCATTTTTTATATTTAATAATGCTGTTAACGGATTAATCACTGCATTCACTAGTAATTTATGTTTTAACATTTTCCAGTAGTCTTTTTCAATAATAAAAGGGAAGTCTTCGGTTGATATTTGTTCTTTAACAGTACGAATCTTTTCTTCTGTTCCTTTAAATATGGAAAAACGGGTAACGCCATCTCCAGTATGACGAACGACTCGATCATTTTCTTTCATAGCCCCATGTTCCACCACACCGACAAGTATATGTTTATGCGGAAGCTTTTCTATTTGCGATAAATGACCAATTCCATTTTGTAAAAAGATAAGAATTGTGTTTTTATCTGTTTGTAGAAGTATAGGCATTAAACTTTCTAAATGATAATGTTTGAC
Organism: Heyndrickxia coagulans; assembly: GCA_902796085.1. GTDB lineage: Bacteria > Bacillota > Bacilli > Bacillales > Caldibacillaceae > Pallidibacillus > Pallidibacillus thermolactis. Next base: position 4,626 of record CADBNU010000457.1, on the reverse strand, counting down.
ACAAACAATGATTAACTCTTCATGATCTAATGTTTCGGAAACCTTAGCTTGAATAGGGACTAATTGTTCGTCATTTTGTTTTTTTAAACGAACTAGATGACGGTTGATCTCGTTAGCTTGCGATATTCTGCGACAGTAAAGTGTTACCTTATGATGTTTACTTAAATAACAAGCATATAACAAACCAATTGAACCGCCACCAATGATACCTATTTTCATTTCTACTCACCTGGTCACTTTTATATCCATATTATCAAAAACACTCTGTAAATACATCGATTTAAACTTCTTTTAACCTTATTTTCAAAACGTTTTTATAAAAAAAATAAAGCTGTTCTGACTTCGAGAGTCAATAACAGCTTGTTTTTTTAAATATTATACGGGATAAACTGGATGTTTTCGCTCACTAAATGGGATATCTTTTGATTCATACATAGATAGACGATCAATAAGTGCATCTCGTAATTCGTTTGGTTCGACGATATCATCGATAATTAGTTCTGAAGCAAGTTTATATATATTAATTTGATCTTTATATTCATCTTGTTTTTGTTTTATAAACTGATATCTTTCTTTCGGATCTTCAATTTCATTAATTTTTCGCGCGTAAACCGCGTTTACTGCAGCCTCAGGCCCCATAACAGCAATTTGAGCTGTCGGTAACGCAAGACAAACATCGGGTTCAAAGGCTGGACCGGCCATTGCATATAAACCTGCCCCGTAAGCCTTCCGAACGATAACAGAAATTTTCGGTACTGTTGCACTACTCATTGCGGCAATCATTTTTGCACCATGACGAATAATACCTTGTCTTTCCACTTGTGTACCAATCATAAAACCTGGGACATCCGCTAAAAAGATGAGCGGGATATGATATGCATCACAAAGCATAATAAACTTCGCAGCTTTGTCAGCTGAATCAACAAATAAAACGCCGCCTTTTACTTTCGGCTGGTTTGCAATAATTCCTACCGTTTGCCCATTCATTCTTGCTAAACCTGTAATAATTTCCGGTGCAAATAATTTTTTGATCTCAAAGAAACTACCTTCGTCAATCAATGTATCAATACAATCATACATATTAAAAGGCACATTTTGATTTGTAGGAATAATTTGTTCCAGTGACTCTTCAGACTGTGGTTTAGATCCAGCTAATTTTTTTGTTTTCTCCGTATAATTTTGCGGGAAGTAAGTGATATATTTTTTCGCAGCTTCAATCGCTTCTTCTTCATTTTCAGCTAAATAATCACCACAACCACTTACGGTACAATGCATTCTTGCACCGCCCATTTCCTCCAAAGTAACTTTTTCACCGATCACTTTTTCTGCCATTCTTGGCGAGCCTAAATACATCGATGCATTTTTATCGACCATAATGACAATATCACAAAATGCAGGTATATAGGCTCCTCCAGCGGCTGAAGGACCGAATAAAATACAAATTTGTGGAACCATGCCGCTCATTTTCACCTGATTATAAAAAATACGACCCGCACCACGACGATTTGGAAACATATCTACTTGATCAGTAATTCTCGCTCCAGCTGAATCTACTAAATAAAAGATTGGCACCTTTAATTTCATCGCTGTTTCTTGTATACGTATAATTTTTTCAACGGTTCGCGCACCCCAAGAACCAGCTTTAACGGTAGAGTCATTTGCCATTACACAAACAACCCGGCCGTTGATTTTACCAATAGCTGTTACAACTCCATCAGCAGGCAAGTCACCTGCCTCATAATTTGCAAAGGCACCATCTTCTTGATATACACCATTATCAAATAATAAACGTAAACGATCACGAACAAATCGTTTGTTTTTTTCTTTTAATCTTTGATGATACTCAGGTTGTCCCCCTTTGTAAATATTGTTACGTTTCTCTCGTAAATCAGTGGATAGTTTTGTTACCATATCCAACCCCCCTAGTCATTAACCGATTGTAATTAATATATCTCCTTCATTTACAAAGTCTCCTTCTGAAACATGAATCTTTTTAATTTCACCTGCAAATTTACTTTCAACTGGAATTTCCATCTTCATCGATTCTAAAACGACCGTTACTTGTCCTTCTTCTATTTGTTCTCCTTCATTGACAAGAAGTTGAAAAACGGTACCAGCCATTTCTGCATAAATTTTTTTCATAATTTCTCACTCCTTAGTTCGTTACCATTTGTTTTAATAAATTTGTTGAATAGGATCCTCTTTTAAAATCTGAATTTTCCAATATATGTAAAAATAATGGGATATTTGTTTGAATACCGCTAATTTTTGTTTCTTTAAAAAACGACCTTGCCACTTGTAAACATTGTTCTCTATTTTCCTCATGGACAATTACCTTTGCAATTAATGGATCATAAAAAGGTGTAACCGTGTTTCCTTGTTCATATCCTGAATCAATTCGTATGTTGGTCTGATTGCCCCAATTTAATGTAGAAATTTTTCCAGGAGATGGGTAAAAATTGTTCGGATTTTCTGCATAAACGCGAAATTCAATGGCATGTCCAAAAGATTTGATGCTTTCTTGTTGTAGAGGTATCTCTAAACCTTTGGCAATTTTGATTTGCCATTCCACTAAATCGATACCACAAATTCTTTCTGTTACCGGATGTTCTACTTGAAGTCGTGTATTCATTTCAAGAAAATAAATATTTTCTGCTTCATCGACAATAAATTCAACCGTTCCCGCATTCGTATAAGATACGGCTTTAGCAGCTCGTTTAGCCGCTTCATATAATTTTTCTCTCGTCTGTTCACTAAGATTTGGCGAATGAGTTTCTTCTATTACTTTTTGATTCCTTCTTTGGACAGAACAGTTTCTTTCATATAAATGAATTACATTCCCATTTTGGTCACCGAATATTTGCACCTCAATATGACGAGCATTGGGGATGAATTTTTCCAGGAAAACGCTTTCGGAATTAAAGTATGCTTTTGCTCGAGACTGAATCTTCGAGAAAGATGTTGATAGCTCTTGTTCATTTTTACAAAGCACCATTCCAATTCCGCCTCCACCCCCACTTGCTTTAAGCATGACAGGGTAGCCGATTTCCTTCGCTACTTGTATAGCTTCCGAAACGGATGTTACACCTCCGTCCGAACCAGGTACAACAGGCACTCCAGCCTCTACCATCGCTCTCCTTGCTGATATCTTATCTCCCATTAAAGTAAGTATATCTGCATTTGGACCAATGAAAGTAATACCAGCCTGTTCAATTCGTTTTACAAAATCGCCATTCTCAGATAATAAACCATAACCAGGATGAATGGCTTCAACATTATAGTTGGTTGCAACTTCAATTATTTTTTCCATATTTAAATAGGAATCTTTCACAGGACCCTTGCCAATACAAATCGCATCATCCGCCTCTTTTACATAGGGCAATTCACTGTCTGCTTCAGAATAGACGGCAACAGTCTCAATTTCTAGTTGTTTACAAGTTGTTATGATTCGTCTAGCAATTTCACCTCGATTAGCGATTAATATCCGTTTCAAGCTATCCTCTCCCCTTGCCATCTTTTGTAACAAAATTTATAAAAGGTTTGAGTGTATAATAAAAAACCTTTTATATTTATATATTCTTTATACATCGACAAATTCCTTCAATTTTTCGAAATCATTTACTTTTTTAAAAACATTTATTATGTATTCAAAAAAAATATTCATTTCATACATTTTCTATTAAAAATAGAAAGCTCCCACTGTATCTTTTAACCTGACAAAATATTACAGCGGGGCTTTTTTATTTAATTCCTCATTTATTTATTTATTTCGAATCACATCTAAGTTCCCGTTCGGATCCATTTGAAATTTCATCCGAACATTATTTTCATCTTCTTTTACTGCTAATTTTCTCGCCTTCTCCATAATGGAAAGTAATGCTAGATAATCATCTTTTAATGCCTTGTTCTCTTTTTTCAACATTTCATTTTCACGGGTTGCTTCTTGTTCTTTCTTTTCTAATGTTTGATAGCGTTCTTTTAAACTTTCTAATTCTTGACTCAATGATTCAATTTTCTTTTCCTTTTCCTTGAATTGTTCTAAATACGTAATAATTTGATCTAAGGAAAGTTTTTCATATTTTCTTGTTGGCTGTTCGATTTCCTCTATTTTTTCTACATTCACTTCATATAACGTTTGTGGATTCTTTTTTAACTGTTTACGTTGTTTTTTCGCTAGCTCAATCCCTGTTTTATATTGTTTTCGAACAAATGAATTCCAGCGAAAACCACATGCAGCTGGGGTTCGATTCAATTTTTGCCCTACTTCTTCAAAGGCTTTTAATTGTGTACTCCCCTCTCTAATATGTCGCAAAACAACTTCTGCCAAAAGTAAGTCTTCATCCTTTGTCCATGCATCTTGACGGACGATCGTCATACATATCCCTCCTAAACAATTTCAATCTCTCTATCCATAAGGAAACTTAAGAGAAAAATTGGACATTTCATAAACTAATGTTTAATAATGTATATGCATTAAATAGAAACGGTAGACTTTTTTCATCTATCTAAGCAGGTCCAAAATTAAAAAGAATACGAAAGGAAAAAATAATAGACAAACTCTATGAAGAAGAGATATAAGAAACAAGAATTGTAGATATTGAGGATAAGAATGGAGAATTGATCTGA
>CADBNU010000456.1 GCA_902796085.1 Heyndrickxia coagulans | reverse complement strand
ATGAACCAGACGAGATCACGATTTATTTTGATGGAAGCTATAATAAAGATACAGATGAAGCTGGAATAGGTGTCGTATTATATTATCGACTAGGTGAAGAAATTATACGTCATCGTTGGAATGAAAAAATTGATTTAATACAGTCTAATAATGAAGCCGAATATATTGCCCTTAACTTTGCAATGGAACGATTATATGATTTACATATGAAAAGGAAAAAGATTGTAATAAAAGGGGACAGTCAAGGTCTTCTCATGCAGTTAAAAGGAGAATGGCCGTGTTTTGAGGAAAATTTAAATCGCTTGTTAGATAAAATTGAAATGCACGTACAAAAATTAAATTTAATTCCAAATTATCAACCGATTCCAAGAGGTGATAATAAAGAAGCGGATCAGTTAGCGCGTCAAGCGTTACAAGGTGTAAAAATTGAAAGTAAACACGTATTAGATAAAGATATTGAATATTGAAATGTTTATTATTTTAGTTAAAGGGGTTTTTTGATGAAAATTGATAAACAACTACTCGATGACTTAGATACATTATTAAAAAATTATTGTGATGGATGTTTCTTAGCCAGACATTTTAGGAAAGAAAAGGGCAAACGTTATGCTCATAACTTTTGTATACATGAATGTACGGTTGGTTTGGAAATAAAAAAAATAGGAGAAAGATTATCTGGTAATCATACAAACAAAAGTTCAAATAAGTAAATCAAAAAGGCTGGTATAAACCAGCCTGGAAATTGTTTACCATATATCGTTAATTTAAATTTAATTACAATTTAACAACATTTGCTGCTTGTGGCCCACGGTTTCCTTCAACGATTTCAAAAGAAACTTCTTGACCTTCTTCTAAAGTTTTGTAACCTTCACCTTGAATGGCAGTGTAATGAACAAATACATCATTACCACCTTCAACTTCAATAAAACCATAACCTTTTTCATTGTTAAACCATTTTACTTTACCATTTTGCATTTTCTTTCCTCCTAAACTTTCAAGACACAATGAAGTGCCTAAAAAATTGCATCAGAAAACCGGACACCATACAAGCAACCAGTTTTATGATTATATTTACTATACAATAAAGCGTTCTCATAGTCAAGGGAATTTTATTATTGTTTCATAAATTCATAAAAAATGAATAATTTTGTTGTTTAGTAGCTTTTTCAATTAAATTATTGGTATGATAAGTGTGCAAACATTTTGAATCTTGTTTGAGCGTGTAAACTATTGTAAAATATAGTTTACGTAACTTGATTTGGAGGAAAAGAAATGCCAACACCAAGTATGGAAGATTATATAGAACAAATTTATTTATTAATTGAAAATAAAGGATATGCCAGGGTTTCTGATATTGCAGAAGCATTATCTGTTCATCCTTCATCTGTTACAAAAATGGTACAAAAATTAGACAGAAGTGAGTATTTAATATATGAAAAATATCGTGGACTTGTACTAACTTCAAAAGGAAAAAAAATTGGGAAACGTTTAGTATATCGACATGAATTATTGGAACAATTTTTAAAAATGATTGGAGTCGAAGATGAAAATATTTATAATGATGTTGAAGGCATTGAGCATCATTTGAGCTGGGATGCTATTGACCGTATAGGTGACCTTGTGCAATATTTTGAAGAAAACCCAAAACGGTTAGATGAATTAAAAGCTGTCCAAAAAAATGTTGAAGAGTGACTTGATGTCACTCTTTTTTAATAGATAGGAGGGAAATTCTCGAAATATGTATCATCTGTACTAATATTCTGGACAATTGGAAGATCGCTAAAAGTTTGTTCTTTTAACATAACACCTGAAATTTTTCCTTGTTCGATTTCCTGAATCGCTTTACGATACGAAATAATTCGACCCGTATTGGTCTTAAAACTAATAATATTTCCTGAATGATCACGATCAACTGCAACTATTTCTTCCAAGAAAAAGACCACCTTTATTAATTAATTCTTATCATAACGATTCTTTTTAAAAGATAAAATGTAAAGTTATAGTTCAAAATGTATCTTATCATTATTTATTTTGTCCAAAAAAATAAATTTTTTTCACAAATGAATAAAAAAGATAATGAATAAATGGATTGAATGACCTTGTGATAAAATAGGGAAATCTATATGAAAAGCTAATAGAAGCGAGGGAAACATATGTCAAAGATTTTATCTGATATTGAAATCGCAAGAATGGCCCGACTAAAACCAATTCAAGAAATTGCTCAATCAATGGGTTTAAAAGAGGAAGCGTTAGAGGTTTTTGGTAAATATAAAGCAAAATTATCCTATGAAACCATTGAAGAATTGAAAACAAAAAAAGATGGTAAACTTATTTTAGTCACCTCTATCAACCCGACACCTGCTGGGGAAGGAAAATCCACGGTTACTGTAGGACTTGGTGATGCATTAAAACAATTAGGGAAAAATGTTGTAATTGCCTTAAGAGAACCGTCATTAGGTCCAGTAATGGGGATAAAAGGTGGTGCTTGTGGCGGTGGATATGCCCAAGTTGTTCCAATGGAAGATATAAATTTGCATTTTACTGGTGATTTACATGCAATATCTGCTGCTAATAATACACTAGCATCTCTTATCGATAACCATATCCAACAAGGAAATCGGTTGAAAATTGACACTAGAAAAATTCTTTGGAAACGAGCTATCGATATAAACGATCGTGCTCTTCGTCATGTTGTGATTGGATTAGGTGGGAAAACAAATGGTATACCTCGTGAGGAACATTTTGAAATTACAGCAGCCTCAGAAATGATGGCGATCTTCTGTTTAGCAGATGATTTGGCAGACTTAAAGAAACGTATTTCTCGGACTGTCATCGCTTATAACATCCATAATGAGCCAGTTACTGTAAAAGATTTAGGTGTTGAAGGTGCTTTAACAGTATTATTGAGAGATGCTATAAAACCGAATTTAGTTCAAACATTAGAACATACACCAGCGATTGTACATGGAGGTCCCTTCGCAAATATTGCTCATGGATGTAACAGCATAATCGCTACAAAAACAGCTTTGAAACTAGCAGATTATGTAGTAACGGAGGCTGGTTTCGGAGCAGATTTAGGGGCTGAAAAATTTCTTGATATCAAATGCCAAATAGGTGGGATTCTTCCAAATGCTGTTGCTATTGTGGCAACAATTCGTGCATTGAAAATGCATGGTGGTGTTGAATTGAAAGATTTACATATAAACAATCCGAAAGCAGTGCGAAAGGGGTTTGCTAATTTACGTAAACATGTAGAAACAATTAAACAATATCAATTACCATTTGTTATTTCACTTAATCATTTTGTTGGTGACTTTAAAGAAGAAATAGAAGAATTTATCCGGCTTTGTGAATATGAAAACATGCCTTTTGCCATAACAAAGGTATGGGAAAAAGGGGGACAAGGAGGTATTGAATTAGCTGATCAATTATTATCCGTTATACATGAAGCGGAGGAAGAAAGAACTAGTTACCAACCGCTATACTCTCTTTCAGACTCTATAGAAGTTAAATTGGAAAAAATTTGTAAAAAAGTATATGGTGCAAGTTGTGTTGAATTATCTATAAATGCAAAAAAACAATTAAAAGAAATCGAAGAGGCTGGGTGGGGGAACTTCCCTGTTTGTATTGCCAAAACGCAATATTCACTTTCTGATGATCCATCAAAATTAGGGAGACCAGAAGGTTTTACGATTTCGATTCGTGAGTTAAAACCTTCCGTAGGTGCTGGTTTTGTTGTTGCCTATGCAGGACAAATGTTAACAATGCCTGGATTACCAAAATATCCAGCAGCACTCAATATGGATGTTAATGAAAATGGCCAAATTAAGGGACTATTTTAAATAAAAAAGAATATTGATAAAAGATTGAAGGGCGTTATT
>CADBNU010000455.1 GCA_902796085.1 Heyndrickxia coagulans | reverse complement strand
TTGTGTATGGCAAAATAAAAATGCAGAGCTTTGCAAAGGAAAAATGCAGAGTCCTTCACTAATTTTGTGCAAAAAAAATAGACTTGCCAGTCACCCCAAGTCCCCGCTACATTAATTGTGTCGAAGCAATTTTGTAGTGGAGGTTAAGAAAGGATGCTAGCAATGTCTGATATTAATTGTATCAAAAAGTTAAGAAATGAAAAAGGTCTTTCAATCTCTGAGATTCAAAGAACTATGAAAATAAATTGGAGAACCGCTAAGAAGTATGCGGATGAAGATCAAATACCGCAGGAAAAATTATTTAAAAAGAAAGGAATGATGTATGAAGAGAAATGGGGAGAGATTGTATCAGATTGGCTATTTGAGGATTCAAAATTAAAGAAAAAGTCCAGAAGGACAAAGAAGCAAATGTTTGAGGAATTAAAGGATTTAGGGTTTCAGGGATCTTATCGAACGGTTTGTTACTTTATCTCTGAATGGAAAAATACACATCAAGAGGAAAAGGACAACGGTTATGAAAGATTAGAACACCCTCCGGGTGAAGCACAAGTGGATTTCGGAGTTATGGAGGCAGTTCAAGATGGAGAAATTGTCGATATTCATGCTTTAGTGATGTCATTTCCGAATAGTAATGCAGGTTATTCAGTGCCTTTACCTTCTGAAAATCAAGAATGCTTTCTATACGGCCTTAACATTCTATTTAAACAAGTTGGAGGAGTACCAAAAAGGATAAGGATAGATAACTTAACTCCAGCAGTCAAAAAAACTAGAACAAAAATTGAAGAAGCCCAACTAACCGATGAATTTATACAATTTCAAAACTATTACGGCTTCGACGTTCAGGTATGTAATCCTCGCAGTGGGCATGAGAAGGGAAATGTAGAGAATAAGGTAGGGTATGTACGTTATAATTTCTTTACTTCGGCACCAATCATGGAAAGTTATGAAAGTTTGACAGATCAATTATTTCATAGATTGGAAGCTGATCGTAATAGAATCCATTACTCTAAAAACGTACGGATAGAAGATTTATGGCAAGAAGAAAAGAAATATCTACTCGCATTGCCTGAAAAGCCATACCCTGTGTTTAAAGAGGAATTTGTTAAAGTTAATAAATACAATGAAATAAAAGTTGATCAGTCGTTAATTCATGTACCAAAGGGTGCCAATTATAATCAGTTACAAATGATACTCACATGGGATCAATTAAAAATTGTTTCACCTAACGGTGAAATATTATTGGATGACTATCGCCCATATATGAAAAAACGTAAAGCTTTACCATGGCTATCCATCATTAAGACATGGATTCAAAAACCGCGAGTAGTGGAATATTCCCGCTACACTAAGTATCTACCAGGAAGAGTTAAGGAGTTTTTGTTAGTTGATAACTTGATTATTCGTCGAAAAAGATTAAATGGCTTAGCAAATTTATTAGTTACTCATGATATGAAGGGTATTAATGAAAATTTTTATGAATTAATTGCGGAGGAAAAGTTGCCTGGTGAAAATGATCCATATGAGGTAGATTGGATTAAATATGATTCATTAGCCCCTATAGAGGAGGTCGCCAATGAAACAAAATATTAGAGAAATCTGCAAAACTTTAAGACTAGCTTATGTTGCGGATGTATATGAAAAAATTAGTTTTGAAAATCCAGAGCAATTCCTGTATGGGGTACTTGATGAAGAATTAAAATTAAGAGAAAATGCCAAAATTAATCGGTTAATGAAAAAAGCTAAATTCTTAGATAAAAAAAGCCTACATACTTACGAGTGGACCGAACAGATTCGGTTCCCTCCCCATTTAACTAAAGAGGAATTGTGTAGTTTAAAATTTATTGAAAACCGACAAAATATAGTTTTAGTTGGTTCACCAGGAACAGGTAAGACTCATTTAGCTACAGGATTAGGTAGAAAAGCTTGTGAACGAGGGTACGAGGTCCGCTTTTATCGAATTGCACACTTGGTTGAGGAATTAGAACAAGCATTGCATAATCACCGTTTATCAGTATTTAGAAAGCGCATGGAGAAGGTAGATTTAGTTATTTTAGATGAAATGGGTTATTTACCATTTAGTAAAGAAGGAGCTGAATTATTATTTCAAATCATTTCGGAGTTTTACGAGCAAAAAAGCGTGATTATTACATCCAACTTGGAATTTAGTCAATGGAACAAAATATTTACAGACTCTCGATTAACAGCAGCGTTAGTGGACAGACTAATTCATCACGCTCATATTATTTCATTTCATGGTGAGAGTTATAGACTGTCCCACGCACTGTCAAAAAGAAACTAATTGGGTGGCAAACTTCTGCATTTTTAATTGCATTTTTCTGCACTTTTCTATTGCAAAATACAACTATTTCTAACATTCTTTGATAAGTTTTAATATCCCAAGAATCATCGACATGTTCATATAAGTCTTTTTGTACAAATTCTTGGATAATAAAATTAGTAATAGAACTATTGTCCACTAAATTTCCAAAAAACTGTCTTACCATAATCGAATCATCTCTTCCTAACGGTTCATCGGATAAGATATAGATTTTAAATACATTAACAATGTCATGTATATCTTCTTCATCTAAAAAGCAAAGTGGTTCTAACCTTTTATCCTCTTCTGTAAAAGGTCCTCTCGTATCTTCGATAATGACATACGCTAACATTTTATTTTCTTTATAGAAACGAAAAATTTCTAAATCTCGTAATCTTAATTTTCTATCGATTGAAATCATTTTTCACCTATCCTAACAAATTAACACTTTTTGGAATATCTACTATTTCTACGGTTCTCTCTTATGAAAAGTTTTACTTTCCCGAGACCTATTTCAGTTTGATTAATGTTATTAAAAAATCTGCATGACTCCCCGGGAAGAATCGTGCAGATTTTTAAGTTGGAGTTGGAAATTGTTACGGTTAAGATACTTTAACGAATACTTACAATTTTCTCAATTAACCGTGCCATTTCTTTAAGCTTCGGTAAAAATTCTTCTAACAACTGTTGTTTGGAAACACG
>CADBNU010000454.1 GCA_902796085.1 Heyndrickxia coagulans | reverse complement strand
GCAGGTGTTAAGCTTAGCTCCATCAACACTAACGCAAAGAATGGTGGTTCATTTAAAATTGCTGTCACCAATAGCGGTAAAGTTACAATTGATGGTGTAGAAACAAAAGCAATCTCAGTTAGCTGATAAAATATAACATGTTACGCATCCGCATCCGGGATTGCGGCTTTGCATTCGAGAGGCGTCTTCCTTTACGGGAAGGCGCTTCCTTTACTTTATAGGAAATTTTGATTTTTGAAGGCAAAAACAAACATGTGTTTGCTGAAAATATGTTAAATGTGTAAACAAAACAGACAATGGAAGTAATGGAAGTGGAGAGTTAAAAGACAAAGAATCCTTCCCCGCCATAGGTCGTCGTCAAGCTCATCATCGTTTAACAAGAGAAACGCGTTCATGTTTAAAATAAAGCTCCAGTAAAAGCATTGTGGCACCGCATTCGCATTTAATCAATTAATAATATCCTTGAATAATTGGTGATTATAAGAACACTGGACCGAAGAGGGAATCACTTAATGAAAAAAAATATCCATAAATTAAAATTATTTCCACTGGTATTTCCACTTGTTTTCACGATGGTATTTTTTGGGTATTTTCCTGTTCACTTCGATATGACTCTGTATACTGATAATGTACAGGGTGAAGGAATATGCGAAACATATGTCAGTAAAATGGATAGTTTTGCAGCGTTTTATAAAATAGGATTTTATTTTGGAAGTGAATTAAAAAAAGCAAATCTTGTGGGCTTCCAATATGATGTCAAACAAATTCCGCTTACAATTTCGGAGTGCACAGAATTTGATATCATAGGATTCGATACTTCTGTTTGTGGAATGCCTATGATGCATTATACGTCTGAAGATTTGCTCGCAGAAGGAGAAACTGTTGAAGGAAATGATGCTATTCTATCCTCTAATAATGGTGTTGTACATGTCAAAGTTAAAGATCCTAATGCGGGGGTAACATTAACAATTGGCGTGCCGTTTATCTCACCCTGGTTTTGGGGGAGTTATATTGTTTTGCTTGTTGGGATTGCACTTCTGTTTACCCTATTGTTTGAGTTCATTATTAAAAAGATACCGGGGCTGATAATGCCTCTTGTGACAATTTCTACGATCATTGTCACTGTTTTAGCAGGCTGTTTTTTCTGTGGAAGTCTTCCTTATGCAACATATGTAAATGTTCTTTTAAACGGACTATTTCTCATTTCTGCAGCCTTATTTATAAATTCTATATCTCTTCCATTTATCGGCACCGTATTGGTGTCAGCGTTTGCTACAATCTGGTACATAGTTAACTATTTTGTCATCAATCTGAGAAGTAAACCTGTAATGCCGGCTGACATAAAGGCGATAGGAACAGCAGCTGAGGTTATGGGTGGCTATACCTTTGCTCCTACGTGGAAAATGATAGTTGGAGTAACTGTTGTGACTATTTATTGTACTGCTTCAATTGTTATTTGGAAAAAAACAAGAAATATTGAAAATCAGCCATTAAAACGAATGTTGGTAAAGCGTGGTATTTCAGCTGCTGTAGCAATTCTCCTTGCACTAATAGGTATGAACACAACTGCTTTCAAATCATTATCGTCGTTTGCATGGGACGCTGTTCTGCTGAAGAGTTTTCATGAAGAGGGTATGGTGCTCACATACCTAAAAAGCTCTGTAAATTCTGGCGTTAAAAAACCTGAAGGATATACTAGAGAAATTGTAGAAGGGTATTTGAACGAATATAGAGGAAAATCATCCGAGTCCAGTGGTACGAAACCTACAAATATCATTATGATAATGAATGAAGCATTTTCTGATTTAAGAACAGTGGGTTTGGATGAGAAGGTGGACGTAATGCCTTTTATTGATAGCCTAAATGATAATATTGTTAAGGGTTCATTAGTTGTGCCCGTTTTTGGAGGTGGAACCTGTAATACTGAATTTGAAGCCTTGACAGGTAATACCCTTTCTTTCTTAGGCACAAGTGCTTATCCGTATACTGAGAATGTGACAGAACCTATGTTTTCAGTGGCTTCGTATTTTGCAAACCAAGGGTATATGGCAGAAGCATTTCATGCGAATGAACCACAGAACTGGAACCGTAATATGGTATATCCAAATCTCGGTTTTCAGTCATTTCATAGTATAAATGATTACAAGGAAAGTTTGGGCGAAATTCCAACTTTACATGATCATCCGGCTGACATTGCGGATTATACGTATATTGAAAAGGTTGATGGCGAAAATAAAGATAGACCAAGATTTCTGTTCAACGTAACAATGCAAAATCATTCAGGGTATGAGCGCTGGATTGATGTGAAAGAAGCGGATAGTGTCAAAGAGAACGTTTCAGATTTGTATTTGGATTCCAGAGTATATCTTTCACTGGTTAAAGCTTCAGATGAGGATATTCAACAACTCGTAGAACAATATCAAGATAGCGATGAGCCTACCATGATCATTTTCTTTGGAGATCATCAACCAGGCCTTCCAACTGTGGCTCAGTGTGAAATATACACTGATGTGGATGAGTATCTAGACTTATTTAAATCGAAATTCTTCATTTGGACAAATTATGAATCCCCAAAATTTGAAGATGTCGAAATTAGTGCAAATTACTTTCCGTATCTTATTATGAAACAAGGTAATTTTTCCGCTCCACCGTTTGTACAAATGCTTGAAGAAGTACATGATAAATATCCAATTATTTCAGCTATGGGCGTGGTTGATTTTGAAGGAAATGTATATGGGAGCGTAAATGAATTAGCAGATGATCCCCTTATTCAAAAATATCAATATATACAGTATGCTAACATGTTTGATGAAATCGACAGTGCATGGTTTGAGGCAGATTAAGGACATACGAATCATTTACAGATAAGCAAACTGATATATCAAATAGGAGAAACGGTGAATTATAGATATGAATAATGCTTCGAAAATAGTTAAAAAAATTTTATCCTACATATATATTGTTGTGTTCGCCGTGTCTTTTACATATACGGCATTGAGCTTTACTATGAAGCCTATAGAATCAACAACGGACGTGTTTATTCTATATCTTTTTACCCGGATCATCATATTCTATACTGCATTTACCTTTGTTGTAGTTGCCGTTGATTTTCTACAATCCCCAGGAGATAAGAATACGATATTTCTTACAATGTTGCGAATATTGATTCTTCTACTCCTTGTTTACAACTTACAAAGTGGTGTTATTAACTATTCATTTAGTTTTTTGGTTCTAACTGCACTTTCAGCAAGTATGGTAAATGAAAACATAGTTCTTCGGCTAGGTTTTCTTATTGGTGTAATTATAATTGTTGTTTTTTTCTTTCTTTCTATGACCGGAATAATAGAGAATAACCGTGGGACAGCATTTGGCTTCGTCTATAGGACTCACTATGCATGTTTTTTATTGTCCATGGCATTGATATATACAATTATTAAAAATGGTTGGGTCTCTTGGGTTGGTGAATTGGGACTTTTTGGATTGGTTGCATATGACTTATTTGCTGTAAAAGGAAAAACAGCTTTTATATGTTTGGCATTCCTTGCCTATGTAGTATATTTGAGACACTATAGGAAAAATAAGGGCGTCCCATATCAAGAGAACGGTGTCGTTATACGGAATCTGTTTAAATTGATTTATTTTCCTGTGATAGGTGGAAACTGGATTTTAGAGAAAATGAGTTTGACTCGGTGCAAAGGATTGTTTGCTATCATTATGAAATACAGTTTTGTTATAGGAACTGTTGTTACTTTTCTATTCACTTATTTATACAAACTATTTCCTCTGCTTTTTAACAGGACAATGGTTTCAAGCACTATCGTTAGCAGGCTTTTTCAAAATTTGATTGGATTAGAGGAATATCCATTATCATTATTTGGATATGATGTTCCACAATCAGGATTTAGTGCATCAGAAGGAACGGTTGAATTTTATTATGCTATTGATGGGGCATATGCAAAGGCTCTTATCCAGTATGGAGTAGTTGCTGCGATGATTCTTATTGGTCTAATGACATTTGCTCAGGTTCGTCTGTATAAGAATAGACGCTATTTTACAATGGGGATATTAACTATTTTTGCTTTTGACTGTATCCTGGAATACCCATTACTGAATCCGGCATATAATATGTTTATTTTGTTATCATTTTGCTCGCTTGATGATAAGCCGGGTTTAGAGGCTTGCAATAAGTTCAGCCTGGCAAATATGAGCAAACGATGGAAATTGAGATTTGGAATAGTGCTTGTCTTTTGTTGTTTAGTCATTGCTTGCTGGTGCACTACAGCTTACAAAATAACCATGTGGCGTGGTTGGACGCCAAATTATAACGCAACAATTGTAGTGCCGGGAAATAATATGGAGGGCAATCAGCTTTTTTTAGCTAAAGCTAAAAACTATCTTGATAAACATGATGCAACTGATTGTATTGTTAGTAGTGAAATGGAAAAAGAATGGCTGGTAAATAATGGTATCGATAAGGAAAGGGTTTTTGTATCATCATACTTAACAATTGATGATATGTTAACTCGAGCGGATGATTTGATTAAGGAAAACGATCTTCCAGCGCGGCTTACTGTTTGTGCATATGGCATTCAAATGTTTCGAATTGAAAAACACGCGTCAGCACTTGGAATACCAATTAATTCTCTTACTGAACAACCTCAGGCAGGTGATTATGTGAAAATATTTGTAGGCGAACAATGGAGATTATTATGGGGAAAATAGGAAGATTAGTGCTGGTGCTTTTTGCAGTTGTTATACTGTCCGGGTGCAATAGTAAAAAAGCGGATATAGTCATAATGGATAGTTTGATTTCAGATAATCACGTAAGTAACTATTCTAATGAACTTATTAAAGATTTCGGTACTATTATTTCGGATTGGAGTGATGAACATCCTGAATTCATAGTATCTGAAAGAAAACAATATAATGCTTCCGAATTGAATTCGTTGGGTTTATTGGGTGCCAATCACCTGCCAGATATTTTTGTTACCTCAATAACAAATGCGAAATCTTTTTATGAAGAGGGACTTATACTGGATCCATCAGAATACATTTTAGATAGTTCAGATGGAATTCATTCATTTCCAGTAATGAGTCCGACGTATGTAATTGTTGTCTATGATCCCCAAAAATGGAGAAATGGTGACCTGATTTTTGTAGCGAACGATGGTATTAGTGGTTTGGTCAATTTGTTAAGTAGCACTATGGTCGATGATTTGGATTTGGAGTGGCTTGTTCACATGATATCTGGAGATCGACAGGCTTCTTTTACAGATGTGTTATTTTTAAATTCCCTTGATAACATAAGTAGTAGTCTTTTGTCAGAAAGTAATGTTGGATCAGCAGAAACGGCTATAAAAAGATTCACAGAAGAAGAAATTGATGCTGTTTTAATAAGTGGAGACGACTTATATTTGTTGCTCGACGAATTAAAAAAACATAATCAAAACCTATATGAAAGAATTTGCTTTTCGTCGTTAGATGGAGATTATGTCCCTGTTGGTTACACATATGGATTGTTTCTTAATTCGAACTTGAAAAAAACTCCCAAAAAACTGAACGCATGCCTTGATTTGTGTAAAAAACTATCAAATTATGAAAAATTGCAGACAGATGATGAAACAGTAAGACGCATGTGGTTGTATATTGAATCATCTACTCCAACACCACTATGGAGTCAATATTTTAATGCGGCTTTTTGGGAGCAAATAAATGACACTGAATTATTAGGCGCTAGTATTCTAAAAACGGAGTCTAAAAAAATTGTTGCTGAACTTCAAAATAAATATGAACAATTTTATCTTGGGGTAAATGACTGAAATAACGCTATGAGTAAAAAAGATAAGGGACACCGTACATGATTCTATTTAAGAGCAAAAAAGGAATACAGATTCTCCTCGATGTTGTAGGGATTACTACGTCCTTTCTGCTTGCTGTATTTACGAGATATATTATTTTGGTTGGGAAGATGGGCAGTAATCTGAATATCAGGTTGTACTTGATCTTCCTTGCAGGTGCGCTTGTTCTGTGTTTAATCATTGCTTTTTTCTGGCCTTTCACTCCTTTGGAGAAACTATCTAGCAGGGAGATAGTATTAAAGACGATAGAACAGCAGATTCTTTTCATCGCTTGCTATATTATCTTGTTCTACTTCTTCCCACAAACCTTTGTAATCTCTCGTGTAGTAGTGGGGTTATTCTTTTTTTTAAATATTCTGTTTTGCAGTCTGTTCCGACTTCTTTACCGGACATATTGTGTAAAGAGGGTACGAGGAGCAGAAAAAAAATCTCAAATAAGGACAAAACACCGTTCCCCTACACATATCTACATTATTGGTGCGAAGTCTATCGGGCTATACGGTGGATATGAAACCTTCGTGATGAATCTCCTCCAACAACACGGAGATAATCCCAATCTCGTTTATCATATCGCCAACAAAGCGAATGGGCAGGGATCTATGGAACTTAACAAGATGCCGGGAGCCATGCGGGTAAATGATGAAGAATTCACCTATTTTAATGCCCATTGTTTTATGATCCACGTGCCTGAGTGGGCAGGCCCAGCACAGGCAATCTTCTATGACTTACGGGCAATGAAGTGGGCATGTAAGAACATTGAAAAGAATCACTTTGACCACGCTGTAGTCTATATTCTGGCATCCCGTATAGGGCCATTTGAGAGGCGATTCGCAAACAGAATACGGAAAGCAGGAGGCCGGGTCTTTCAAAACCCCGACGGACATGAGAATTGGCGCAGAAAATGGTCCGCGCCGATTCGTGCTTATTGGAAATTGAGCGAAAAGTACTCTGTGAAATTTGCGGATGTGGTTGT
>CADBNU010000453.1 GCA_902796085.1 Heyndrickxia coagulans | reverse complement strand
CGTTTAAAATGTTTTGCCCCTTTTTAGCGATGTTTAATTATTCTCGAAATGTTTTTCTTCAAACATGTAGGTTATTTCCTAATTTTGGAAAACCGTTTAAAAAACATTAAGAAAATCAAGGAAAATAATGTCGATAATTGTCAATAATTGGTGAAATTTTCCAATATATGCAATATATGTATTACCTTTTGTGTGATAGAATTATAAACGTAGTTTAATTAATATTAATAGATTTAAAGAAGGGGGATTATTTTATGGTAGAAAAAATGTCTGAGAGCAAATTTAAGATTTTGGTAGTTTCCTTAGTTTCTTTTCTGTTAATTTCAACTATACTACCTTCTTATGCATTTGCTCAAACATCCGATGATGTAGAGGGTGCTGAATTAGCTAAACTTGAACAGGATCTTGAATTTCTATTCGAGGAAGCAACAACAGAAGAGGGAGACAAATATGTACTAGATGAAGAGAAAGCCAAGGATTATTTTGGCGAGGAGAATCTTCCAGAGATTAAAATTCTTATTAAACTAATTAATGAAGAAGAAGTTACTGAAGAAGAGTTTTTGAATGCAGGTATTGTTCCTAAACATGAAAGTTATGAGGAAGCAAAGGCAGAGGTAAGGGATCAAAACGATAATCTAGTTAGTAATTATTCGTGGTTGGGATGTATGAAAACTAAAATTATTGCCGGAACTGGTCTTGGTTTTTTTGGTAAAGGTATAGATAAACTAATAGAGGATAAAAATTGGAAAAAACTATCTAAAGAAATAATTAAAATTGTAGGTAAAAATGCTGTAAGAGGTGGAGCTGTAGGTCTTGCAGCGAGTTTAGCTGTATGGAGTACAATGTGTATCGGTAAATAAAATAGCAAGTTATAGGGACAAATCAGTTTTTCTGATTTGTCCTTTTATAATAATGATTAATCTAAGAGATTTTTATTTTTTTGATATGATTTTTTCAAGGATATATAACTCATAAAAAACGAAAAAATTGCTATTAAACAAAGAAGTAATATATATGCAAACCAAGATGATTGTGATTTAGGAATTTCAACAAATATTAAATACAATAAACCGAAGATTATAGTGAATCTAATTGTTTGGAATATAATTTTCCTTTTTTCTGTTTTAAATTCCTTTTTCGTATATATATTTGTAAATTCTATTCCGGATAATACGTATCTTGAAAATACATAAATACCACAAATGGCGAATGAGAGTATTACTACCATTTCAAAATCTAAATTTATATTCAGCAAATTGTTAAACAATAGCGAAAAAAATAAAAATATTAACAAGACAAATAATGATTCAGAAAAAAAATGTAAGATATTTTGTTTTTTGTACTCATCATCAGGTAATAAAAAGGTTAACCACGATTTTATCATAAGTCATCTTCCTCCCAAAAAAGTTCATCTAATGTTTTTTCTAATGCTTTTGCTATTTTTATACATAACTGAAGCGTTGGATTAAAATCCCCCTTTTCTATTAATCCTATTGTTTGACGGGTAACTTTTACTTTGTCAGCTAATTGTTGTTGTGTCAGCGATTTTTCTACACGTGCCAACTTAACACGGTTTTTCATTTCCATCACCTTTTCATTTAATTATATATAATTGTAACATATACATTACTAAATGCAAACTATATTTGCCATAAAGTGTTATAAAAGCCTTTTGAATATTGGCTTTTTAGTTTCTTTAACAGACTAACTCTTCAATAAAGGACCTTCCAGAATAATAGGGAGGGTCTTTTGTAAGCACACTGTCTTTCAAACAAGACTTCTCCAATTCGGCGGTATAATTTGATTAGAAATTGCATTTGCCCTCATTCCATCATATCTTAAATCATCACGTAAAACATGACAGGTAATGCAGAGAGTACATTGGTTTGTTCCTCGTTTTCCACTGAAATATGGTCTATATGACATTTAACGCTAATGAGGTACTGCAACGCACATATTTTTTCCTATCCTTAACTATATCCCTTTTCTAGTGATGTCCCAGATCTATTTAAGTTGCTTTTTAGGCATTCTATCTAAACTCTTTATATGGAATTATTAACAGCATTTCAAATCGATCAAATTCAACGTCAGGTCCATCAGCCAAGCCAACTAATGCTCCCACATCTTATAGTACTGTTTTAATTTGATGACTTGAAACCATGGTATTATCCCAAATGATTTCAAATTCTGTTTCCCACCCTTACTGTCCGTAAGGGGACAGTAATTTTAAAATAAGATAATGTATTAAAAGAAGGATGGGAAACAAAGCGATTATAGAAGGAGCACTAAATCAAGTTGCTATGGAAGTCGTATAAATAAACCGGAAAATCAATCTTTATCAGATGTTTTCAATGAGAAAGACATTAATGTTGCTGAATAATAGCATTGTTGGAGGAAAATTAATTTGTGATAAAAGATTAACGAGAGATAGTCAAAAGGAAAAGTTAAACTCGGTATTAATTTTTACTAAGATTCTAACTATGGTTTGAATCGCCATTTATAACGGCTCATTTCAAAAAGGATTCACAATCTTATTAAAGAACTTATTGAAAATAATTTTTATATTTTAATCAGATTATTCTCTTTACCTAGTATAGTAACTATATTTTGTGGTGGTATAGCCAAGACGGAAAGGCGAAGGTCTGCAAAACCTTGATGCATCGGTTCGAACCCGATTACCACCTTAGGGGAAAAAACTCTTATTCGAAACAAAGAATAAGAGTTTTTTCTATGGGATAAAAAGTTAAAAAATGATAGAATGGGAACAAACGTTCTTTTTATAAAAATAACATTTGCTTCTCTTTATTTTATAGGGGGTATTTTCATGGAAAAATTGAACATTGTAAAAAAGTGTAAATCTCAAATGAATCAACCTATTATTAAAAATTTTTTAAAAGATGAAAACAACTATGCACTCTTTAACAAAGCTCTCCAAGAGCCGTCAGATACCGAAAATATTGAAAAACTAGATGTTGCATTCCAGAAATACTATAAATCCATAAAAATCTTAGGTTATATCTCCAAATTAATTTATTTTTACTCTATTGACTTTGACAAAAGAAAGAATAATTACAAAAACAAGGAGGTTTTCATCAAGGACAAAGATTCTAGTTTTGATAAAAACTTTGATGATCAATCGTTGCAGGACGTGTATTTTTCTTCAAAGAAGGACCTAACATTTGAGGGTTTTCAAAATTATCAAAGCTTCTTGGACCAAATAGAGGATGAAAAATTGTATCAAAATATTAAATCATTAAAGCCAATGCAGCTGAGGATTATAGAACTAATTTATGTACAAGGACTAAGTAATAAAGAAGTCGCTGCTGTATTAAGCGAATCTGAACAGACCGTTTCTTATAACCATAGAGCTGCATTGAAAAAATTAAAAAATAACTTAAAGGAGATGGTTAACTATGGATAATTTGAGCTTATTGTCAGCTGTTGAGGAAGGTAATTTATTACAAGTT
>CADBNU010000452.1 GCA_902796085.1 Heyndrickxia coagulans | reverse complement strand
GGGCTTGATCCCTCATCAAGAGAACAAGTCTTAGGTGAGTTAAAAAGCTTTGTGAGAGAGAGTAGTGGTGGGATATTACTTTCTTCTCATATAATGAGTGATATTGAGAAAATTGCTAGTCATATTGTTTTTATAAAAAATGGTGAAATTTTATTAAATGAGAGAAAAGACAAGATTCTTGAAAAATTTGCAATTGTTGATATCAAAAAGGAACAATTATCTTTACTAAATAGAAATATAGTTGTTGCAAAAAGGGACTATGGTTCTTATTCTAGAATACTTGTATCAAATAAAATGGAATTGCCAAAGGACCTTAGCTCTAAAAAGATTTCAATGGAAGAACTTAGTCTCTTACTAACAGGGAGTGAAATTTAAGTGAAAGGTTTGTTATTGACAAACTATTACCTAGTTTATCGAAGTATTTTTGCATATGTAGGTCTCGCATTATTGATTGCTGGTGTACTTTTATTTTTTGCAGGGCCTATGGTAAGTGGTGTGGCCGCTATGTTAATTATATTATTAATGACTTTGCCTTCACTTGAAGTTATAAAAATAGAGAGTAAGTCTGGTTATGATAAATATGTACTTACCTTACCGGTTAGTAGGTCTAATATTGTCCGAAGTCACTATATTTTTTACTTATCGGTTGTGATTATCGGAGCATTTCTTTCATATATTGTTATTTATACATATGATCTAATTTTTGAAACACAAATAAATGGCATAATTAATATTATTTCTTCTGGAATTTTCGTAGTTCTTTTTGCAGGTGCGCTTATATATCCGTTCCTCTATATCTTTGGTGCAGACAAATCTGATGCATTTGTACTTGGAGGAGGATTTGTAGGTCTATTTGTTTATTATGGAATCAAATTCTTAGTAGAAGATTTAATAGTCAAATTACCGTTATCCATAGATTCGTCTTTATTAGTTCCGATTTTATTTATAGTACTTGGTATTACTGTATTTACTCTCTCATATTTAATTGCTGTAATTATTTATCGAAAGAAAGAATTTTAGACTATGTGATTAGTACATCAAGTAGGTAGAAGATTCATCTATAGTATAATTTCAGATTAATAAATTAATCTGTTATTTCTTGTTGTTAATAGAAAAGGAGGGAGACTATGAACGGTTATATGCTTTATCTTCAATATATGAAACCAGGGTCAGAATACTTCAGTAAAATGAAGGTAATAGAAAGAGATACAGAATATGAACTAAAAGGAGTGCTCGCTGATCGTCAATTAATTTTTAATGAATTAGAGCTTCAGGTGAATAGTTGAGAAACATTTTTAAATAAAAATTATATGATAATGAAAAATGGAAAAGGCTACCGCGATTGAAATGCTCCCCTTAAGGTAGACTGATAAAAAATAAAAATCAGCTTACCTCAGGGGGGAGTTTTTGTGTCCAACAAATGTTATTCAAATGAAAGGCCGTTTAATCTTACTTGATATCTTTCATTGTTTGAGAAGTAAATGTATTCTTCAATTGCTTATAAGAGTTCTTCAAATGTCTCACAGTTATGTAAATCGTACTTCTCACATTTGAGTGCTCCCAGAACAAATCCATTGGTCCGTTATCAATACACTTTTCAACTCTTGACAAACTGTGCGTCATTCCTGCCTCATCTATTCTTCGTTAATTACTTCATACTTAAATTTGTGGAAAATTCCCCAATTTTCTTGCCTAGCAAATTGAGGATAGGCAGATATAAAGTTAATTATTATCGAAGCTTGGTCTAGATTAGGATATGCGTCGAATAAAAACCTATCTCCGTACCGAATCGCTGTTAATGCAAGTGGCAATTCACGTCTAAATACTTCATTGCGTTTTGCTATTACATTTAAATCATATTCCCCTTGATCTAAATATATATAAACATAGTAATATAAGAACTTACCACTTTGTTTCCATGTTCCTAATACTTCATCTCTATTAGAATTGATATTTCCCCATACATAATGAAGTCCAATTGTTAAAAAAAGTTCACCTGTAACATCGGAGTGAGTGAGTGTGTAACATCTTGGAAAGATGGGACCCGTAGCAGTAACACCATTGGCGTATGACACAAAGAGTCTCCCTGGATTGAAATTGCTCATGCAATAAACTCCTTTCTGCCAATTATTTATAAATATGCTTATAACTATTTATTTATTCGTAAGTAGTCATAAGTCTCCAATTCTGCACACACACTCCTCTAAAAATATAATTAGAAACTTTCCTACTCATGAGGCATTTGTGACGCTCCCTTTTTTATTTTCAAGTTAAATACATTTTCAATGATTTAAATCTATGTTATAATAAAATCAAAGTTGATATGATGTAGAGATAAGGAGACCAAAAAACGAGTCGAAGTATGCCCTTCGCCTTAGTTTTTTGGTCTTTTTGTTTGTTAACCACTAATTTTTAGGAGGCCAAAACCATGCAGTTTTCAAATAAAAATCGACAAAAAATTATTGATACATTTAAAAATAATGAATTTGATGTTGTTGTTATAGGTGGTGGTATTACTGGGGCAGGAATTGCCCTTGATGCAACAACTCGAGGAATGAAAGTAGCCTTAGTAGAAATGCAGGATTTTGCTGCAGGTACGTCTAGTCGTTCTACGAAACTTGTTCACGGTGGTTTACGTTATTTAAAACAATTCCATGTAAAACAAGTAGCAGAAGTAGGACGAGAGCGAGCCATTGTATATGAAAACGGGCCGCATGTAACAACACCTGAATGGATGTTATTACCATTTTTTAAAGATGGAACTTTCGGGAAATTTTTTACATCAATTGGATTAACTTTGTATGATCGCTTAGCAAGTGTTAAAAAAAGTGAACGAAAAAAAATGTTAACAGCAGAACAAACATTACAAAAAGCACCGTTAGTAAAAAAAGAAGGTCTTAAAGGTGGCGGCATTTATGTTGAATATCGTACAGATGATGCACGATTAACAATTGAAGTCATGAAAAAAGCTGTTGAAAAGGGTGCAACAGTTCTAAATTATTCAAAAGTAGAAAAATTAGTTTATTCTAACGGGAAAGTCATTGGCGTTGAAGTTATAGATCAAGTAACGGGTGAAACATACAAAATTCGTGCGAAAAAAGTTGTAAATGCAACAGGTCCATGGGTGGATACGATCCGTGAAAAAGATAACTCTAAAAAAGGGAAGGTATTACAATTAACAAAAGGTGTTCATATTGTTATCGACCAATCAAAATTCCCATTAAAACAAGCGGTATATTTTGATACGCCGGATGGACGAATGGTCTTTGCTATTCCACGCGAAGGAAAGGCATATGTCGGTACAACGGATACTTTTTATGATTCAGATCCGATAAATCCGCAAATGACGAAAGAAGATCTGGACTATCTTTTAAAAGCGATTAATTTTATGTTTCCAGATGTAAAAGTATCGGAGAAGGATGTAGAATCAAACTGGGCAGGAGTCCGTCCGTTAATTTGGGAAGAAGGAAAAGATCCTTCAGAAATTTCACGTAAGGATGAGATCTGGGAATCTGAATCTGGATTAATGACAATAGCAGGCGGTAAATTAACAGGTTATCGAAAAATGGCTGAAAAAATTGTTGATTTATTAGTTGATAAATTTGAAAAGGAATATGGAAAACAGTTCGGTCCATGTGTGACTAAACACACTCCGATATCTGGAGGAGATGTAGGCGGATCCGCTAAATTTAATGAGTTCATAAATGAAGCTAGTAAAATAGGCCAATCAAGCGGTTTATCAAAAGAAGAAGCAGATAGTCTCGCATCGAAATATGGCTCGAATGTATATCGGTTATTTGATATTGTGAAAAATAACGCTGATACAGCAAAAGAATTTGAATTGCCTATCACACTTTTTGCAGAATTACAATATGCGTTAACTTATGAAATGGTTGTTACACCTGTAGACTTCTTCCTTCGTAGAACGGGAGCGGTACTATTTAATATTCATCTCGTTAATCAATATAAAGAAAATGTAATCCAATATATGCAATCTTATTTTAATTGGGATCCAGAAATGACAGAGCGTTATCAAAGGGAATTAGAGGAAATATTAAAACAGGCAATTTGTAAGTGAACATTAAATACAATAGATTTTCATTTTTGTAGTTCGAAGCCTATACCAATTTGAATGTATTTGGGTAGGCTTTGCTACTTTAATCGCCATACAATTTGTATTCAATCATTGGTCAAAGAATGTGACACCTTAATCTGTTATTTCTTATAACTCTCCCTATTGGTGTCTTAGGTGTGCTCTTTTCTTCTTTTTATTCTTCGTCTACATTTTTTGTTAAAATAACAATGATATTAAAATGAAAAATTAACTAGATAAATTAGGTGAATAAGATGGATTTTACGAAGCAAACAATTATTCCTGTAATTGGTAATATGAAAGATGTAGATTCAATAATGACGAGTAATTATGAATATTATGCTGTATTAAATGCTCATATTTCTAGACTTAAACCTATTTTTAAACTGGCAAGTCAATATGAGAAAAAGATTTTAATTGATATTGATTTAATTAAAGGTCTAAAGGCTGATGAATTTGCAACTGAATATATTTGTCAAGAATTCAAACCGTATGGAATTATATCTACGAAGCCAGCTGTAATTGAAAGAGCTAAACAAAAAGGTGCTGTCACAATTCAACGTATATTTCTACTCGATACGAATTCGATGGAAAAAAGCAGTAAACTTATCCAAAGAACGGATCCAGATTTTCTAGAACTGTTACCCGGTTTAGTTCCGAAGCTTATCAAGCAATTTTGTCAACAGACTGAAAAGC
>CADBNU010000451.1 GCA_902796085.1 Heyndrickxia coagulans | reverse complement strand
ACATTATCGAATACCAATTGTATAAACAAGGATTGCCTGTTGTAAGTACAGATACGACAACAAGAATTACTACGACTTGGGGAGAAAATCAAATATTCCGCTATAAGAGACCTTATTTTTTACTGGATTTAGATATAAACTCTGAAAAATTTGAAAGAAAACTATCTTCAGGTCTTGAGGTTATTGAATTCATTGAGAAGAGAAAGCAACTTGAGTTAAATGAAGTGGATGATATCATTCTGGGATATTATTTAAAACAAAATGACAATAATCTTTTATTTACATTAGAACCGAGTTGGTTTGCAGTCAGTCAAGGAAGCTGGATTCGCATTACACCGGATGTACTAGGAGGGGGAAATAGTGGACTGGAGTAGATCAAAAACCATATTCATTATTGTGTTTTTAATTTTAGATGTCTTCCTTTTCTCTCTCTATTTAAATCGCCATATTGAAGCTCAACAAGTGAAAGTGTCCGGTGGAAAAACGATTGAGTCCAGGTTAAAAGACGATCAAATTACCTTTAATCTACTGCCAAATATAGAATCTGCTCCATATATTTCGGCAAAAGTAAAGGATTTTAGCGCAGAAAATTTGCAACTGAAAAACTATCAACAAATGACAATCGAAAATAACAATAAACTCATCGTTACACTAGATGAACCAGTGAAACTTCGAAATGTAAAAGAAAAATCATCATTTAACGAGTTTGTTCGAAATAACGTATACAATGGCTCATCATATGTAGTATGGAAAATTAATGAAGATGAACGAACAGCTATTTTCTTTCAAAAATTTGAAGATAAAACAATTTACTATAACATTCATGGTATCGTTACAATTTATTGGAATGAAGATTTAGAAGTAACGAGATATGAGCAAACAATGCTGAATGATTTTGAAAAATTTGAAGAAGAAGAAAACCTTCTCCCACCATATCAAATTATTCAAATATTATATTCCAGGGACTTATTGAAACCAAGATCTCATATTACAGAAATAAAACTAGGGTATTCAACTCTTGTTCAGCTAACGCAAACGCAAGTATTCGTTCCTACTTGGAAAGTAAGCGTTAAGGATGCAGATGGAGCAGAAGAAGAATTTTTCGTGAATGCTGTAGAAGGTAAAATCATTGATGTTCAGTCAGATTTAACAGTTGATGAAGATGAAACAGATGAATTAGAACTGTTAAGAGAATTAGAAGAAGAATAGGGTGTACGAAATGCGATTTAGTGTTTTAGCTAGCGGCAGTACAGGCAATGCCATTTATGTCGAAACCGATGAACACGCCTTTTTAGTGGATGTTGGATTGAGCGGAAAAAAGATGGAGCAGCTCTTTGCAAAAATTGGTCGCGACATGAAAAATTTATCAGGGATTTTAGTGACACATGAACATAGTGACCATATTAAAGGCCTTGGTGTAGTCGCAAGAAAATATAAGCTGCCGATTTATGCAAACGAGAAAACTTGGAGAGCGATGGAAGAGCATGTTGGCAATATTCCACTTGATCAGCGCTTTTTGTTTAACATGGAGTCGGTACAATCCTTTGGTTCTTTAGATATTGAATCCTTTGCTGTATCGCATGATGCGGTTGATCCGATGTTTTACGTATTTCATGAGAATGGACGGAAATTAGTAATCATCACGGACACAGGGTATGTGAGTGATCGAATGAAAGGAATTATACGCGGTGCAGATGCATTCGTATTTGAAAGCAATCATGATATTAATATGCTTCAAATGGGGAAATATCCTTGGTCTATTAAACGTCGCATATTAAGCGATGTTGGACATGTCTCCAATGAAGATGCTGCTGTAGCCATCAGCGAAGTGGTTGAAGCAAAACCTACCCATGTTTATTTATCTCATTTAAGCAAGGAAAACAACATGAAAGAACTTGCTCGCATGACAGTAAAGCAAATATTAGAGTCCTATGGCATTAAAGAAGGGGAATTTTTGCATTTACATGATACCGATGCAGAAGAACCAACATTACTTGTGACGGTGTAAAATTAGATTTAATGAGAACTTTGTATGTTATACAGAGTTCTTTTTTAATTAAATTAAATGCAAATATTGTTAAAAATTGAATACGACGTTCATACTGGAATTATGAATTTTTAATTTGGTTTTATTGCATTTTAATGTAATTTTAATGTTTGGCATGTATCATAAATGACGATGAAAGAAAGAAAGGAGAAGGGTCATGAGTTTTTATCAAAATGATGAACATCGGAATGAATCGGATAAGGATTTTTTTTTTTTTTTT
>CADBNU010000450.1 GCA_902796085.1 Heyndrickxia coagulans | reverse complement strand
ATCTATTATTCGATGAGACAATAATGGAGGTTAATTTATCACAGTTTTCAAAGGGATTACCACCTATATTTGACACATTTTCGGGTATACTAACAGACGTTATTGGGCAAGAATTGAAGGCTCTCCTTCCTATGCTTGTGACGCTGTTTGGTATTTCAATGGATGTTAGATTATTGCAATAACCGAAAGCATTATCGCCTATAGATATCACGCTGTTGGGAATGTAAATAGATGAAATGTTTGTAAAACTAAACGCACCATTTCCAATGCTTGTCACGCTGTTGGGGATGTCGATGGATGTCAGGCTTGAACAACATGTAAATGAACCTTTCCCAATACTTGTAATGCTAGGGGGAATGTTGATAGAAGTTAAGCTGGAGCAATTGTAAAATGCATAATCTCCTATGCTCGTCACACCAGATTCAATAGTAACAGTCTCTATATAGTCTTCATAATATCGCCATGGTGAGTATATAGAAGGATACACAGAATAGTCATAATTTTCCATATCTCCATTACCATAAAATGAAAGTGTACGTGATTGAATTGACAAATACCAACTTACATTTTCACCACATGTACCACTTATATCCGCACTTGCCATTAATGGCAACAGGGAAAGAAGGAACGGAAACAATAATTTTTTCATATTTGGTATTGTTTTTAGGTTTGATAATTCTGCTTGCAATAAGTATTAAGAATTGGATGTAAAATAAAACCGTATAGGCTGCCTTGATTTCTTCGGCAAAAATAGGAAAAACATTCCAATGTTGGATGAATTTTTATTTTTTTTTCTCACGCGAAGTGTGATTTTTGACTGTAACAGGCATAACAGGCGTAACAGATTTGTGTGGTGTTGATAATCAATCAATTACGAAAATCGTGTTTTGTAACATCGGCTTGAAAAACGAACAGACAGGGTGATTTTCTAACAAGGCGGTGATTTGTTACAAAATGTTACGGCTTGTTACGGGGAGGGTGATTTGTAAGTGTTTGATTTTCTTTATGTTACATTTGTTACAAATGTTACAAGGAAAATATGCCCGATTTCTCAATCAATTATTTTTTGATTTATGAAAAGAATAGATTATCTTTGCAATAACCAATCGTTATTACTATGAATAAGATAATGTCCCTTATTGCGTTATTGTATTTCATGACACTGAATGAAGTTCATGCCCAGATAACAACCTACAATAAATATGATATCCTTTATGAAGAAGCATTGGAAGTGGAAGATTTTTCTTCAGATGAAATAAAAGCCTATAATGGTATGTTGGAGGCAGGTACTCCCAAAGAGTCTGTTATAATGGCCATTAATGCAGGCCGGGCTACTCTCAATTTAAAATATGCACCCGCAACAATTATTGATTTCACATTCCAGTCAGATTTGGGAGAAAATGATTCAATACCAGATGCCATTGGCGCCTGTGGAATAGTAGTAGATTTGATAAATACAACTACAAAAACAATCAAGGAAATCACCTTGGTTTTTACATTTTGGAATTATGATCAACAAGTTTTCGATATTAAAACTGGTGATTCGTATTGTACCTTAAAATTTAATAATTTGGAAGGCAGGACCAAAGCAACAGATTATGGAATTATATCACATACTATCCTTAATTGCTTTCATGAACTGAAGATGTCAGATGCTTCATATAAAAAATTGTTCTTTAACAAGAAAGCAAATAAGATTAGACTTCAACGTGCATCAATAAAATATGATGATGGAACAACAAGCAATAAAATAGCTGTTTACCAAAGTGAATATGGAGATGGATTTATTCTTGATGGTCCGTTAAGACCGATAGCCAGGTATTTAATGTCCTCCCTCCAATCGGAAGAAACAACTAATCCATCAAGTGCACTTCCACCTCCACCTCCTCCGCCACCAGCACCATCGTCTGATACATTTAGAATAGTACCCCCCGGGACAGCGCCACCGCCACCTCCTCCTACTACTTCATTGTCTGAATAATCATTTCTTACATAGATTCGGCGAGTTCAATGGTGAAAGAAAACTTGTCTATGACGGACTTGCTTTGCATTCTTTGTATTTCATAAACAATCAGAACGGCAGCTGTTGCTGCTGTTCTTTT
>CADBNU010000449.1 GCA_902796085.1 Heyndrickxia coagulans | reverse complement strand
TGACAAGTTGAATATAAACAATTTTACGAGCTGGGACAATCCTAAAAAAGAACCCGACAGATATATTGGAAAGCCTCCGTCTTGTACGAGTAGTTTTTCAAACAAAAAATTGAACGATTTAGCTTTAATGATTAGAAAATAATCAAATAAAAAAAGGTTTGGGTATAGAATCCAAACCAAAAACAATAAATCATTTCAAGCTATTAGACTGAATTCAATCAAGATATAATTTATAAAATTTTCTCTTAAGAATATCAAACCGTTTCCTCATTTTACTCTCAAACCATTCAGCTGAAATTAAATCCTTTCCAGAACTATCTTTTTCAAAACAAATCTCATGAGGAGAAATAAATAATTGACCTTCTAAATCCTTTAATTCTTTCGCTGCTTTTTCATAAGATAACTCATTTTTATTAACTAAATCTGTATAATACTCAATGAACGTTTTATTCTTTTTCTTTTTATTCAATTGATCACTAATAAGCGCAAAATTGGCTACACAACGAATCGGCAAATCATCAGAGCACTTTCTTAATCTCTCCAATGGAAAGATATGATCATACTCAAAAGTTAACTTTGAATGTTGATGAAAAGTCATAGTTTTAGTATATAAAAAGTTTAAAAACAATTTCTCTGGCGGATTTATTTTGCGTCTATTTTTCTCTTTCTTATCTAATTGCTGTTGTTCCCACTCCTTAAATAGAAAATCCCAAGATTCTTTCCCGATTGGTTTTAGGTATTTTGAATGTTTATCAATGTTCCAATTATCCCCCTCACCAAATACTATTTGCTTAACTTTTCGGTCAGTTGCCCCCCTCCATTCTCTGCTAATAATGTCATATAAATAATGGAGAGGCAATGTTTTTTCAAGATTTTTCTTTATTTCTATCCAATTCTCCTTTTTTTCTAAATCCTGATCATACATCAAGCAAAAAACTGTCCCTATTATTGAAATAATTTGATGATCTGTGTGAAATACAGTAACCGGCAATTTTTCTTTTGAATTTGCTTTAAAAGCAATATAAGGCTCGAGAATTTCATAAGTAACATCAACAGATTCTAATAAAGCTTTTTCGAATTTACATTGATCTTTATTTAAATATTTTTTCTCTAAATTTTTCATCTGATCAAATGATAAACCACAGCATATGCTGACTAGCATAAAAGAAATTGCTTCTTCTGTATCAATCTTTTTCTCATCTAGCCGCCCAAATAATAAAGGATAATTTTTTTTCAAAAGCTTACCAAGACCAAACAAGTACTCAAATAAGTTAAAATCTGCATTATCAATATTATCAGGGTCATAATCTTTTATTTCAAAACCATCTTCAATTGCTTTATCATATTTTCTTTTTATCATGCTTATTATTTCAGCATTATGTATTTTAAAAGTTTTATTCCAAACCGCAGAATAAATTTGATATTTATTTAATTTAGTCCCTTTTGAATTAATTAATTCAAAAATCTCGGGCAGATTTTCTTCATCTCCATAATAAACTAAAACAGGGATACTGACCTCATTAATATTTGATTCTTCCTTAACAGCATCAGTGAATTCAGCCAAACACTTCCGAATATTTCTGAAAGCGGTTTTGTCAAGCTCATTATTAAAAAAATGCTCATCCAAATATTCAGCTAAGTCAGAGGCAGAAAAACCATCACTTTCATCAAAACTTTTTTGTTCAATAACCCACTTATAAATATAATCTTTTAAAATTACTACTAAATCATCTTCTGAGTTATTTTTTGATGTATTATTATCAACATAACTTAAAATCTTTTTACATAATGTATCATCAATATTTGACCTTGGAAAATATTTAGTAGGTTGTTCATAATAATCTTTGATCGTCGATGACCTTTGGAGCCCATCAATCAATGAAAAGATATCGTCTTTGTCTTCTTGCTTATATAATAATAATGTTCCAAAAGGGTATCCTTTTTTCAAAGACTCAATAAACTCAATTTTATTTTTCTCCTTCCAAACCAAATTTCGTTGAAACTTCGGTAATTCAATAGTTATTTTTTTTTGGTAATCGATTCATTCAACGCTTCCACAATATCTTTAACGGTATAACTCTCCAGTTTAGTGTAACTTTTTATTTTAGCCACATTATCACCCTTTTCTAACACAATCAATTTTTTAAAATTTTTCATCCGCTTGGTAGAGTGATTGAGGTAATCCTTCTAACCTTACATCTAATTTTAATGAACTTTCTACTTTTTTAGATGCATTATGTATTCTCAAAGAAATGCTCCATCCTTGATCCATAGCAATAATAGCTTTGTTTGTCGAATTATCTACAAAATCAATATAATAAAATTTAGTAGGCAACTTTAATTTAGAAATTTTAATCTGTGGTTCTATTCTAGATGCATCTTGATTCAAAGTGCCTGTTAAATTAAAACCCTGAACTTTTAATACCTTTTTATTTCTATTAACTATTGTTTTATAGAAATCATGCCTACCTAAAAAATACTTTAGCAGTCTTCTCGGTATTTCTCCAGGGTACAATAAATCAAGCCTTTTTAACTCATTTATTAGTGCCTGCAAAATAGGTTTATAATAACTTAGATCTTTTTTATCTATTTGATCCCATTTCACCCCTTTCCTTCTTAACTCACCTAGTTCATAAAAAATAGGTCGAATTTCACTAAAATATTCATTTGTTGACTGAAATCCAAACCATGACTTTCCCACATCTATCAATCCTGATAATCTGGAGTGTTTGACTGCATCATGATTATGCTTACAACTTATACCTATGCACCAATTATCCTCGTTTCTTTGCACCAATACATCCCTTACATCTCCTGCCTTGCCTTTAGCATCTTTTTGGATGGATAAAGTTAATGGACCATTGCCTGTAAGTAAATTGGGCTCTAGACGCGTTATCATTTTCACCCCTACCTCGGCTGCCGAAAAAAGTTCTGCTTGATGCTTCCCATCTAATGAATAAAAAGCTTTTTCGGCATTATAATACGATTCAGATTTTAATGTTATAATATTTTGATCGCTTGAGAACTCTTTATTAAACATTATTAGAAACGCATATTCTAGAGCTTTCCCATTAACAACCTGGTTGCTTGACATTTTTATACAGTCACCTTCTTGTTTTTTTTCTCTTTTTCTTTTATTGCATCAGACAAAACAGAATATAAGTTTTCACCAATTACCTTAGCCATTTCACAAGGAACAGCATTTCCTATTTGCCGGTACTTGGATGTCAAATCTCCAGCAAAATCCATCCCTTCCGGAAATGTCTGAATCAAGGCTGCTTCTATCCAACTAAACCTTCTAGTTTTGCCTTCACCAAACTTCCATAAGTCTTTATCTACTTTTATCATATCGGGTGAAGAAGGATGCAAAGTTACTTGTTTAGCCATAGCTGGAATAGTGTATGAAACATCATCCCATCCTCTTTTTCGGTTTCTTGACATATAACGGGAGCTAAATGGGGCTTGGCATACATCTTTTGGATCAGGTTCTGGCAAATGCCCTATTGCTTCAGCAAGAGTTACACGACCTGTTGGTGCAGGAAAATTAAATCCATTATCGATATCTTTACGCAAACCAATTAAAATAACACGGTATCGATCTTGTGGCACTTTATAATCTGCTGCATTTAATAGTTGGTAATAAATGTTATATCCCTTACTTTCAAAATCGTTAATTATTGCTTCTAAAATTGATCCATTTCCTAAAGTCAATATACCTTTGACATTCTCTCCGATAAAAGCATAAGGTTTTTTAGCTTCAACAATTCTAACAAATTCACGATACAAAATATTCCTTGAATCATTTAATTTACGCGGACCAGCTAGAGAAAAACCTTGGCAAGGAAACCCTCCAGTTACAATATCTGCTTCCGGAATATCATCAGTGTGGACTTTGGTTATATCTCCACAGTGGACATAAGCCTCTGAATTCCACATCTTAAATGTTTCACAAGCATCTTTATCTATATCATTAGCATAAATTGTTTTAAACCCAGCTGCATGCAATCCTATATCTAATCCACCTGCACCAGCAAACAATGATACAACTGTTAATTTCTTCACTTCAACATCCTCCATTTTATTATATCTTATCCAAAAAAATTTGTGTTATATTTTTAATTTTTTTAGCCCTAGCAATAAATTTAGTTATATCGTCTACTACTTTGCTTAAATCAGTTTTAATCTCATGTTCCCATATTCTCATTAGATTCCAACCTTGTGAAATATAGTATTCATTAACTTTTCTATCCCTGTTTTTATTTTTTTGAAGTTTGACTGTCCAGTAGTTGAAATTGCTTTTAGGAATATGCCCGTGATCTGGGCAAAAATGCCAAAAGCACGAATCAATGAAAATTACAACCTTATATTTTTTTATTGCAATATCAGGATTTCCATACAGGCTTTTAACATTTCTTCTAAATCTGATTCCTCTTCTCCATAATTCCTTACATATAATATCTTCAAGCTTAGATACTGACCGAATTGATTTCATGATTTTGGATCTATCCTCTTTTGAAACCCTATCAGCCATAAAATCACCTTGAAAATATAAACCAATTTGATACCTATTAATATAGATTAACATAAATCTTTGTAATAGGCATTGTTACTATGGAGATATGTTTTTAAATACTTCATTTTTTAATTTTTATTTCTATATATAATAACTGCTTTAACACCACTAAATTGACAGCAATGGATCATTAAACAAATAAATAATATTTCTTATCAGCCAGTATTACAAAAAGAGAGAAATATTTTCCTGCCTTTTTTTACATAAAAGACCAACGCTTAAATTAATATTAATGTTTGGTCAAATCTCTATGTATGATGCCCGAATCCACTATTTAAAATCTCACTAAGGATACAATGAATCATCTTTGTAAAAAACAGTAAGATAAACCATTTTCAGTTTAACAAATGAAGTAAAAGCAAGTAAACCCAGACTTTTTTCAGAGGTTCACAAACTGACTTTAATTATTTTGATGCTAAATCTAATTAAAAACAATTTAAAATAGTATAGGTATTGTCTTTATATAGATAAAACCCAAATAATTCATTGAAAATCTTTTTTACAAGAGAGAACCCATTTTCTCCCGAAATCCTCCACAATAATGAGAAAACAAAACAAAAACAGCATGAGAAGGACCAAACCGCCGGAAATGAAAACCCATCGCCTTTGATTCTGTTTTACAACCCTTTTACCGGGGAGTAAGATGATTTCAATCTGAATAAATCTCTTCATAAAAATCGCTGAATCCCATGATGGGAGCGGGGGA
>CADBNU010000448.1 GCA_902796085.1 Heyndrickxia coagulans | reverse complement strand
TTAATTAAATCATAATTTTTTTACAAACATCTGGCTATAGCGACTATTCATCCTCTTTTGCTACCCGAACAAGCTGTTTTCCGATATTTTCGCCCGTAAAAAGTCCAATAAATGCATCCGGTGCATTCTCTAATCCGTCAGTAATCGTTTCTCGATATTTTATTTTTCCTTCTTTGATCCATTTTCCTAATTGTTCATACCCCTCTTTAAAACGAGTTGAATAATTCGATACAATAAATCCTTGCATTAAAATACTATGAGTCACAAGTTTCCCTTGAATTCTTGGCCCATATTCGACCTCTGTATTATTGTATTGTGATATTTGACCACATAAAACTATTCTTGAATGGAAATTCATGATTCGCATTAACAAATCGGAAACTTCGCCACCAACATTATCAAAGTACACATCCACTCCGTCTGGACAAGCTTCTTTTAACTGTACATATACGTTTTCAGATTTATAATTAATCGCCGCATCAAAACCTAACTCTTTTGTTAGATAATCAAGCTTTTCTTGGGAACCTGCAATTCCTACGACTCTACAACCTTTTAATTTCGCGATTTGTCCGGCAACTGACCCGACAGCGCCTGCCGCACCAGAGACAACTACGGTTTCCCCCTCTTTTGGTTTTCCAATATCTAACATACCAAAATAAGCGGTAAGTCCTGGCATTCCAGCAACACCTAGTGCAGTTGAGATGGGAGCAATATTCGGGTCAATTTTTCGTATGTTTTTCCCTTTTGATATACTATAATCCGACCACGGTAAATGTCCTTCTACATAATCCCCTTCTTTAAATCGTTCATTTTTCGATTCAACAATTTTACCGACAACGCCACCAACTAACGGTTTATTTATTTCAAAGGGATCTACATATGTTTTTATGCCACTCATCCGACCGCGCATATACGGATCAACAGACAGATAGATGGTTTTGATTAGAACTTCATCCTTGTTTACTTGCGGAATTGGTCCTGTTTCCATTGTAAAATTCTCTTTACTAGGCATCCCTACAGGACGGCTAGCCAGTATTATAGTTCGATTCACTTTATTCATTGTCTTTCCTCCTGTAATAGTAAATTCTTTAATATTCAATTAACTGCGCTTGTAGTTTTTCACGAATATATTTCGGAATAGGTATCGAACATTGTTCTTCGTAATCAAATGTTACGATTGTTGCGGTTGAACGGGCAATAAGTTTACCAGTTTTCACATTTATTACCTCATGCGCAAAGGTAAAACTT
This sequence comes from Heyndrickxia coagulans, assembly GCA_902796085.1. Lineage (GTDB taxonomy): Bacteria > Bacillota > Bacilli > Bacillales > Caldibacillaceae > Pallidibacillus > Pallidibacillus thermolactis. Next base: position 8,553 of record CADBNU010000448.1, on the reverse strand, counting down.
TTATTACCTATAGAGGCGACTTCCGTTCGAATTTTTAAACGGTCACGAGCATATGCTTGAGAAATATAATCACATTTTGTAGAGGCTAAAATAAAACCTGGTTTTTTTGAATTCGAGTTGTTATAAAAATCATGTTCTTCAAAAAAGCGGATTCTTGCTTCTTCAAAATAAATAAAATAACTCGCATTATTTACATGACCTGCTGCATCCGTTTCTCCAAAGCGTACCATTATTTCAAACTCATACATAGTTCCAACTCCTTAAAGCTAGATATTCGATCGTACCACCTTCGTTTATTCATATACCCGAAAATATTAATTCTAACTATTATGACTATTCAGTTGTTATAATGATTTTAAAACGCAATTTACCAATTATCAAGTAAACTATATGCTAACAAACTTACATTGATAGAAGCAGTTTTTTATTAAAGACTTACTATTTAATAAAAATTTGGTATTCTATAAATCTTTTTGACTATTTTGTAGTGATTCTTCCCTTATTCTTCGTCTTAATATTTTTCCTACGCTTGTTTTTGGTAGCTCCTCGCGAAATTCAACTACCCTAGGAACTTTATATGGAGCTAACTTTTCACGACAATACTCAATTAATTCATTTTCACTTAATTTAGTCTTTTCTTTTAAAACAATGACAGCCTTTACATTTTCTCCCCGATATGCATCAGGTATGCCAATGACAACTGCTTCTTTGATTGCGGGATGCTCATATAATACTTCTTCCACTTCCCTTGGATACACATTGTATCCGCTTGCAATAATCATATCCTTCTTCCGATCAACGATATATAAATATCCTTCATCATCCATATAAGCAATATCACCTGTATATAACCATCCGTCACGAATTGTATTTATTGTTTCTTCTGGCATATTCCAATAACCTTTCATCACTTGTGGTCCTTTTATTATAAGTTCACCAATTTCACCAGGTTTTAATTCTTGTGTACCAGTTGCCAAGTCAACAATTTTATAATCTGTATTTGGAATGCCAATACCGACACTCCCTGGTTTTCTAGAACCAAAAATTGGATTACAATGGGTTGTTGGCGAAGCTTCCGATAAACCATATCCTTCAAGAATTTTGGAACCTGTTTGTTCTTCAAATGACCTCATTACTTCAACAGGCATTGGAGCACTGCCACTATTTACTACTTTTATACTATCGATTCCATATTCTTTTGCCTTAGGATGATTAAGAAGAGCGATATACATCGTCGGTACACCAGGAAAAGAATTTGGCTTGGCATTTTTTATTGTTTCTAAAACTTCATCCACATCAAATCTAGGTAAAATAATATTTGTTGACCCAGTTAATATCGTTAAATTAATGCAAGAAGTCATGCCATAAACATGAAAAAATGGAATAACTGATAACTTACGATCTTCACCCGGATTTATAAAGTCTTTAAAAAATTCATAGCATTGTAGAACATTAGCGTATAAATTTCGATGGGTGAGCATTGCCCCCTTTGATCGTCCAGTGGTCCCTCCCGTATACTGCAAGACAGCTACATCTTCATTAGGTTGAATGTCGATATCTAGAATCGAACCTTTTGCTTTATAAAGGAAGTCATTAAAATCTATTGATACTTCATCTTCACTTGCAGCTCCTTGCAAATTTACTTTTATAACTAACTCTACCGATGTTTTATGAATCACCTGTTCTAATACTGGTAATAAAGGTTCATATATAACAATCGCCTTTGCTTCAGAATCATTAAGGATGTATTCCAATTCAGTAGGCGTATACATAGGATTTACTTGTGTCACAATGCCCCCTGTTTTCAGAATGCCATAATAACTTATTATGTATTGGGGGGAATTTGGTAGCATGATTGCTATCCTGTCACCTTTTTTTATCCCTTTTTCCTGTAAAGCTGCACCAAACTTGTCTGTTAATTGTCCTAATTCTGTATATGACATTTCACGTCCATAAAAATATATCGCGGAATGATTTGGATATTTTTTTACCGTTTCCTGTAACATATCTGGCAATGAAAGATCAGGAATCACTATTTCACTTTGGATATGTTTCGGATATAATTTTTGCCAAACTTTTTTTGACATAAATTCCCCTCCTTAAAATAATATTGTTGTTTTATTTATACGCCGCTTCTTTATTCGACTTGAAATGACAAGAAAATATTTCAATGAACATGCCAACTTTTGTAGATCATACATTTTTGTCTTGCAGAATTTATTATTCTTTTATATTTATATATTTCGAGTTCTAAATATAAATCTTCTGGTATATATTGTGGAGAACATCCAGATCTGCAAAATCTGAGTCTGATGGTGTAATATCTCATTGAATAATGTAAACATGATTCATGACGTAATTTGGGCTAATCGTTCTTCATTAACAAACATTTTTAGAGTTTGTGTGAAATCTTTGGGGTAATTAAGTACAAAATATGTGCGGATTCATCGGATGGCATAGAAGCTAAGGTATACTGAGGAGTATTTTTGCATAAATCGTATAACTTTTCTTACTTGCTAGTTTTCCAATCCTTTTCTAAATATCGACTAATTTTTCTGCTCGCAGTATTAATTTAAAAGACTTACCATAACAAAATAAACTACAATTTTGATCAATAAATATTAGCAGAATGGAACAAATATTCATATTACTGTTTTCAGAAAAAACGAATCGTTAGACATCCACGTAGAGTAGTATTTAAAATATTTATCAACCGTCTACTTTTCCTCCCTTCCTCTTCATTTGTAACTATATCATTAATTATATTAAAGCCTATCAAAATATATATCAGAAATACTTTATATGACGGTTGTTTTTTCAATACATTTTTTAGATAAATAGACGAAGAAGCAAGTTTACTTCCTCGCCTGCTGAATACTATCTCTTTCAAAAGGATGTAAAAATAACTTTATCACTTTATTTCCTAATTGATTTAAAGGTATCTGTATGTGCGAGTTCTTCGAAATAATGAATCGTTTTCGGGTTGCTCATTGCATCAGTACTAGCTGCATCACTTACCGGAGATCCGAGTAAAATTTTTCGCACCGGTATTTCCATCTTTTTACCTGTTAATGTCCTTGGTACTTCCTTAATTTGAAAAATTTCATCAGGTATATGTCGCGGTGACACTTCTTCTCTAATTTTTTGATTAATCTTATGTTTGATTTCTTCCGTAATAGTTAAACCTTCGCGTAATACAACAAAAAGCGGCATATAATCTTTCCGAGCAAAACCACTCAAGTCAACAATTAAACTATCAATTACTTCTGGTACTGCTTCAACTGCATTATAAATTTCACTTGAACCACTTCGAACCCCTTGACGATTTATCGTGGCATCTGATCTTCCATAAATGACAGCGCTACCACGATCAGTCAATTTTAATAAATCGCCGTGTCGCCAAATACCAGGATAATAATCAAAATAACTTTCTATATACCTTTTATTTTCTTTATCATTCCAAAAATATAGCGGCATCGATGGGAACGGTTTCGTGATAACCATTTCACCTATTTCGTTAATGACTGGTTTACCTTCATCATTAAAGGAATAAACAGATACTCCTAAACATTTACATGGTATTTCTCCGGCATATACTGGTAAAATCGGTGTGGACCCGACAATCCCTGAACAAATATCTGTTCCCCCACTAATCGGCGCGATTCTTATATCTTTTTTTACATTTTCATATATCCATTTAAAACCTTCTGGTGATAAAGGTGATCCAGTATAGGCAAATACTTTTAGATGTGACAAGTCATATTCATTTTTCGGTTCTAACCCTGCTTTCATACAATTTAGAATATATGGCGGACTTGTTCCAAAGGATGTCATTTTCGTTTCTTCAGCTAATCGCCAAAGAACTCCTATATCTGGATATGCTGGACTACCGTCATATAATATTGCTGTTGCACCTGTAAGTAATGAAGCCACCACAATATTCCACATCATCCAACCTGTCGTCGTATACCAGAAAAAGCGATCATTTTCAGTAATATCCGACTGTAAATTAACAGACAAATGGGTAAGTAAAATACCTCCATGGCCTTGCACAATAGCTTTTGGAAGACCTGTTGTTCCTGAGGAATATAAAATCCATAACGGATGATCAAAGGAAACTTGTTCAAACGTAAGTTTGCCCTTATATGTTAACACTTCTTCCCATAAAATTTTATTTTTTATTTGATTTATACGAGGTTCACTTTTTAAATACGGAACCATCACAACTTGTTCTACTGTTGGAAGTTCAGCGAGTAATTTTTCAACGGTCTCCATTCTATCATGCGGTTTACCGTTATACATATATCCATCTACTGTAAAAAAGACTTTTGGTTCTATTTGTTTAAAGCGGCTTAGAGTAGATCCGATTCCAAATTCAGGGGAACAACTGGACCATATAGCTCCGATACTTGCTGTAGCAAGAAAAGCGATGATCGTCTCTGGAATATTTGGCATATATGAAACGACACGATCTCCTGGTTTTACACCAATACTTTTTAAATATGTAGCAACGGAAGAAGTCTTTTCAATTAATTCATCCCATGTCATTTCAGATAATGGGCGATTTTCAGATTTGTAAAATAACGCTGTTTTCCCTTTTACTGCATTACGTAAAATATGTTCTGCATAATTCAATGTTGCCCCAGGAAACCATTCTGCACCGGGCATTTTATTGCTTTTCAAAACTTTTTTGTATGGAGTATAAGATCTCACTTGAAAATAATCCCAAATGGATTCCCAGAACTTTTCGACTTCGGTAACGGACCAGTTCCATAATGACTCATATGAACCGGCTTCAAACCGCCCAGTTTTTTTCAACCATTGCATATAGTTTGAGATCGCTGCTTCTCGAATTATCTCCTCCTTTGGACTCCAAAGTAATTCCCCTTCTTTGACAGTCATACTTTAACCAACCCCTTTGTTATATATTTCAGCTTGATTGTAATCATAACTTTTTCATATAACATTTATAGAACATAAAAGAAATTAAGTTTTATAGAGTAATTGTATCACAATAATTTAAATATTCAAAACAAACAAAAATAAAATAAAGCCTGACTTTGGGGATTTATAAATCCATTAAAAGTCAGGCTTTTTCTCTCCTTTTTGTCCAAGAAAAACTGTTTCGAAGACATTTTAGACTTATTTTTTATTTATATTTAAATTGCTTCACGATCTTGTTCAGTAGAAGCAACGATTCCTTTTCTTTGCAGTCTCGCTTCTCTTCTTTTTTCTGATTCTGTTATGATAATTGCACAAACAGCATCAGCTGAAGAGTTTACAATTGTACGTGTCATGTCCAAAATTCGGTCAACACCAAGAATTAACGCAATACCTTCAACAGGCAAATTAACAGAAGTTAGGACCATGGCTAACATAATCAATCCGAAACCCGGTACACTCGCTGTACCAAGACTTGCTAATAGTGCCATAACGATGACTGTAATAAGTTCAATGAAAGTTAAATCAACACCCATTACTTGTGCAATAAATACAGTAGCACAGCCTTGTAAAATGGCAGTACCGTCCATATTGATTGCGGCACCTAAAGGTTGGACAAAGTTACTTATATTTTTAGGAACACCTAACTTATTTTGCGCAATATCCATTGCAACTGGTAAAGTTGCGGTACTACTTGAAGTACTAAAAGCCACACTCATTGCAGGTAAATATGCTTTATAAAATTTCCATGGACTCATTTTTGCCAATAATTTTAGTGTACCACCATACACACCAAAAAATTGCACTGCAAGGGCTATGACTACCACAATCATGTATAATCCCATGGCTTTCATCGCATTAAATCCTGCTTCACCAACAGCAGAAGCAATTAAACCGAAAGTGCCGTATGGAGCAAATTTCATAACTAGTCTAATTAAATACATCATAATTTCATTGGCTTGTTCAAAAAAATTGTAAACACCTTCTACTTTTTTACCGAGCATAGCCATACCTATTCCAATAAAAATGGCAAAAACAATAATTTGTAACATATTACCTTCTGCCATAGACTGAATAGGGTTAGTAGGGATAATATTTAAAAAATTTTCACCGAGATCAACAGTTTTGGTTGACGCGTTAAATTCTAGATTATCTGTATTAAATACGCCAACTTTACCAGGTTTCAATAATAGTGTTAATGAGACGGCAATAATTAAAGCGATGGCTGCTGTAAATAAAAAATACGTAAGACTTTTTCCGCCAATTCGTCCCATTTTTTTCGGGTCCCCGATACTTGCAACTCCTAAAGCGATTGAGAAAAATACGAGTGGTACAACTAACATAAGAATGAGATTTATGAAAATGGTTCCTAGTGGATTGAAGAGGTACTTATCAATAAATGGAAATTGATCTGCGAAGTAGTTATTGATAAATAAACCGATAAGCGCACCTAATATTAAACCGATGATAATTTTTGAAGATAGACCTAATTTTCTTTTCATACAATCCCTCCTACTCTATTAAATTGTGTTCTTCAATGATAACCACCTTCTCATTTTCGTATTTTGTTCTCAACAAAAAAATCACAGTAATGAAAATCTGTGATTTTTTCATTTCCCTCAAATCGCTTACGGGGTTAGCTGACGGATTCGGATGAAAGGAACACCCTACCATGACTGGATTCACCCCATGTACATTTAGTACAGATTGGTTCCCCCGCTCAAGAATGATTAAGCGTTATATAATTTTAGAGTAAACTATTCTAATATAATTAGAACACACAAATCATTTTTCGTCAAGAAAGTTTTTTATTTACTATTGTGGATATAAGCAGGATGACAAAAACAAGTAATTAAGTGATCGTTAACCATCCCAATTGCTTGCATAAATGAATATATGATAGTTGGACCGACAAAAGAAAATCCTTTTTTTCGTAAATCATTACTAATTTTTTTACTCAATGCTGTATTCGCAGGAACCTCTTCGTCTTTGGACCAATGATTGATGATAGGTTGATTGTTAACATAATTCCAAAGGAAATTTGAAAAACTTCCGAAATCTTTTTGTATCTCTATCACAAGTCTTGCATTCTTAACAACTGAACGGATTTTTTTCTCATTTCGAATAATCTCAGGATTTTGAAGTAAGCTTTGTATTTTTTCTTCTGAATAATTGGCTACAATGTCAATATTAAATTGATCAAAAGCCTTTTTATAATTCTCTCGTCGTTTTAAAATGGTGATCCAGTTTAATCCAGCCTGTGCACCTTCTAGTGATAACATTTCGAATAGTTTTTGATCTTCATAAACGGGTATCCCCCATTCATGGTCATGATAATGGATATAAACGGGATCGTTAGTTACCCAGTTACATCTATTCATCTTGTTTACTCCTCTAATCATTTTCATTAAAAAACTCAATGAGTTCTTTACTTTGGGTTCTCCGCATCTTTCGATATTTTGCTCGTTGTTCACCTGCTGAATTTAGCCATTTTTCCGTTTCCGTTTCAGGAACTACTTTCGGAACAGGTGTTGGTTTACCATCTTCATCTAATGCAACAAATGTAAGGAAAGATAATGCTGCTAAAACTTTTTTTCCCGTCATTAAATCCTCAGTTGTAATTTTTACAAGTACTTCCATCGATGTGTGTCCTGTCCATGTTACCATTGCTTCTAGAGTTACAGCATCACCTTCACGAATCGGTTGAATAAAATCTACAGAATCTATTGAAGCTGTAACGACAGGTTTTCGACATAATTTTAAAGCTGCAATTGAAGCTGTATCATCTATATAAGATAGTAATTTACCGCCAAATAAAGTCCGGTGAGAATTAGTATCTGGCGGTAAAACAAGTGCCGTTTTTATTACTTTTGTATCTTTCATCTTAATTTCTTGCTGTTTCAATCCAATTCACCTCTAAAAGATTATAACAATTCCAAGTCAGAAATACTACAACTACTATATAAAAACAATAGGGCTAATCTGCCCTATTTGAAAACAATAATCAATCAGGAATCCCAATCTTATCTAATGGAAAATAGCGAAATTTCACTTCTCCTATTACTGAATCGTTTGGAATAAACCCAAAAAAACGACTGTCGTAACTATTTAAACGATTATCACCTAAAACAAAGAGTGTCTCTTCTGGTACAACGGGTTCACCAGTAAGCTCTTGTAATGTGAAATCACCGATCATATTTCTTATTGATAACTCATTTTCCTTCTTTAAATAAGGTTCGTGATATTTTTTTCCATTAATATATAAAACGTCGTCTTTCATTTCAATATGATCACCAGGAAGGCCAATCACACGTTTAATAAAATATTCTTCTGAATTAGGTGACTGAAAAACAACAATATCAAATCGACTGATTTTCGTCTGTTTTCCGATAATAATTCGATCATGTTCTGAAAAAGTAGGCTCCATCGATTCTCCATAAACAGTAGTGGATGTAAATAAATAATTTCTACATAATATGACAATGATAATGGCAATAACGAATGCTTTTAACCATGATAATATTTCTTTAGAAAGTGACTTTTTCTTTTTCAAATAAATACCTCCAAAATCAAACTGTTATCTTAATTTTAATGTCTCTTTATTAAACTTAT
>CADBNU010000447.1 GCA_902796085.1 Heyndrickxia coagulans | reverse complement strand
TTTTGATGAACATCCAATGCTTTTTTTATATTTTTAAAAGAACCTTTTCCGTATAAAAATACGCCACCTTTGAAAACTCTTGCTGTGACAAAGATTGTAACAACAGTAAGTAATGATAAAGTTAACAGAGATATAAAGATTTCCAGGAAGGAAATATTAAGAAAGCCTACTCTGACAAGCATAATAATTGGTGTGAAAAATGGGATATGACTTGTAACAGTAATAAATGTACTGCTAGGATTATATAATCCGAAGATCCCGATATAAAAACCTATTAGTAATAGTATCATCAATGGCATCACTGCTTGGGAGGACTCCTCGGATCTGCTCATTAAGGAGCCGAATAAACAAGCTAAAGAACCATAGAGTAAAAATCCAAGTACAAAGAATATAATCCCTAATCCAATCATTTCTGTATCTAAGCTAGACAAATTTATGAAACTAGATAAACTATCGTCAATATTAATAATGTTAAGTTTATATAAAAGATATGGCACTAACAACCATACAGCAACTTGAGTTAGACCTACGAACAAGGTTGATAATAATTTCGCAAATAAATATTTCGTAGGTGAAATGCTCGATATAATTAACTCCATCACTCGTGAAGATTTTTCAGTAGCTACAGCTGTTGCTAATTGTGTTGCATAACTTAAAATTAAAATATAATTTAACGAAATAAACAGAATGATAAGAAAACCTGTACTTAAATGATTTTCTTCATCTTTTAAATTTGAGCTCATCTTTTCAACAACAATTTCTGCTGGTGATAGAACACGTAGAAATTCTTCATCTGAAAGTTGAATATCCTGTGCCATTAGATACGATTGAATTTGTGAGAAAATACTTTGAACGGATGCAACATCTTCATCATGAACATCTGTTTCTGCAATGAATGTTACCAAAAGTGTTCTGTCCGTGTTACGATCAATCGTTAAAAAATAAGCAAGTTGATCATCCGCTAATTTTTCCTCAGCATCTTTTTTATTTGAAAAATACATGATTTCGTGTTCATGACCACCACTAATCAATTGATCTTCTGTCATTTGACTAACGATTTCTTTGAGTTCATTATCGCTTGTAACCACTCCAACAGGTTTACTATCCGGTTGGAAGAGATTCATGATTTTATCTGAAAACATTAAGCCAATAATAATTAAAGTGAATAAGATTGTGAATGTAAGAAAGGATTTTGATTTAATCTTTGTCCGGTAATTCGAAAAAAATACTGTCCAGAAATTATCCATTTTTACCACCTACTTTAGCAATGAATATCTCTTGCAAGGATGGATCTTCTACTGAAAATTTTTCAACAAAGTCCATCTCTTTAATATAAGAAAAAATTTTTCTTGCAGTCTCTTTAGATTCAATTGAAAGTGTAATGCCATTTTTATTTTTCTGAACGTCTTTTACACCGGAAATTGATGCGATTCTACTATCGTCGATCAGACCATGAATAACCACGTATTTCTTTCCGAAATTATTTTTAATATCTTTTATTTTTCCTGAGACAACGGGTTGTCCATGTTTCATAATACAAATATTCTCACAAAGTTCTTCAACATGATCCATTCGGTGGGAACTAAACACAATGGTTGTACCATTCTTTTGTAAATCTTTAACTGCGGATTTTAACATTTCAACATTTACTGGATCAAGTCCGCTAAATGGTTCATCTAAAATAAGCAAATCAGGTTTGTTTATGATTGCTGTAATTAATTGAATTTTCTGCTGGTTCCCTTTTGAAAGACTACCAACTTTCTTTTTCTTTATATTTTCCGCTATTTCAAAGCGATCTAACCAATATTTCATCTCAGAGACAATTTCCGCTCTATTCAATTTTTTTAGACGGCCAAAGTATAGAATCTCTTCCTCAATTGTCATATTTGGATATAAGCCACGTTCTTCTGGCAAATAACCTATACGATTTTTTATTTTATAATTAATAGGTTTGCCATCCCATAAAATGATGCCGCTTGTCGGTTTAATCAAATCAAGTATCATACGAAAGGTAGTTGTCTTCCCTGCTCCGTTTGCGCCTAAAAAACCAAATACCTCTCCTGTTGGAACTGTTAAATTTAAATTGTGAACAGCTATTTTTTTATTAAATTCTTTTGTAATATTTTTTATTTCTAAACTCATCATCGTCCTCCTTACACACTAAATAATTGTGTATCCATAGTCGACAACAATATTCTGACCTCTAATGGCATCACTTTTTTCTGACAAGAGAAATAAAATAACATTCGAAACATCTTTGGCTTCTAAAAACTTCCGGTAGGGAATCCGATTTAAGTATGTTCTACCTTGATGAGAATTTAAAAGTGTCTGGTTACTTTCATTTTTTACATAAGATGGTGATACACAATTCACTTTAATGTCTCGACTTTTATCTTTTAAAAAGTCGATACTTAAATTTTTTGTTAAGTGGATTAATGCAGCCTTTGATGTTCCATATGCGATTCGATCTTCATGAGCTACTACACCATTTTGAGAAGCTACAGTTACAATTGCTACTTTTTTTGCAAAGAAATGGTAAATCTTTTTAAGTAAAAAAACGAAGCTTTTTATATTGGTTTGAAATGTTTTGTCCCAGTTTTCATCTGTGATAGTAAAAAAATTGTCCATTGTATTAATCCCGACCAAATAAACAAGATAATGAATCTCGATGTTTTCCCTTTCTAAATAAGATATTAAAAACTTTTGATCTTCTTCACTGGTTATATCTAGTTGTAGGTATACCTTGTTACTTTCCTTTTGTACTTGATCTTGTGGTTTTTGATCGATACAGATGAGTGAATATTTTTCAAGATCAAATCGTTTTTGTAAATCGAGCCCTATATAACCTTCCGAACCGAAAATTAGAACATGTTTCTTATCCAATTGCCAATCTCCTTCATTTCTGAATATGCAAATACAGTTCCAATGATAATGACGAAAAGAATTAAGACGATATTAACAATGGCAAAAAGCAGTTCTAAGAACTGAATCTGCTTTCTTTTAAAGATAAATTGAGTAAAGCTATTCATATAATCATCGGAATTGATGAATAAATTAATAAGCCAGTAGCCATCCATTCTTAAGAAAGGGATAATATTCAGGACAATGATTAAGATATTCATCATATAAAGATATAAAATGAGATTATTTTCAGTAAGTATATAAGCAATCGAAAGAATTCCACCCATAAACAGTTGGGTTATTACTCCTGAAAGTAAGATACGAATACGCTGTTTTTTTTGCAGAGTCCGCATGTAATTAACATTGGTATAAAATAAAGGAATAAAAAAGTATCTGATCATAACGCCAAACCTTGCCGTTTTTGTTCTCACATACTTACGGTAGGTGAGATAATGTCCAAACTCGTGGAGTTGCACGATCAATATTTGAGCAAGAAATATGTAAAGAAGATGATACCATTTGAACTGATAGGCTCCAGTAACGTAGTAGAGATATGCTTTTTCAAATACAAAAGGTATCATGATAAAAAAGATAAGTATAATTGTTATAAAAAAATATTTAAATTGTTTTTGCTGGCTTATAGAAACCAACTTATCCATCCATTGGGACTTCATTTCAAATTGTAAGATTTTTAAATGTAAAGGATTGAGTTTCTTTTTTCCATAAAGAAAGTGATCAACTTCCTTAACTTTTTCGTTTGTCTGATGATAATTTTTTAAAAACGTTAATGTTTCGCGATTACCATGTACCATTCTTTGATTAGCTGGATTATAAAAATAAACATCATCATCATTTTCTAAGTACTCTAAATGAACATTACCAATTTTTAACCCTTTAACTTCTTTCACCTCTACACTCTCCTTACAACCATTTTCATGGCTCTTTTTAAGATAGAACTTTCAATGAGAAGAGGTGGAAATAGAGTAAGACCATTATCTCGTTCACTATTAATATATAAATATGTGAGAATACCAAGTTTTTTTAGTTCCTCGGCAATTCTCATTGTTTGTAAACGATCATTAATAGGGATGGAAAACATAGCTCCTTTACCATTAACTTTTGTATGTGTTGTTATGGAATCACGAATAATTTTTTCAATTTCTTTTACATTGGTTAAAAGCATCTCTTCTTTTTCTTTATAGAATTTCAACGTTTCCATTGCAGATGCAATACCAAGTAAATTTCCGTTTTGGGTAGAAAAATGTTCGATATATATTTTCTTTTCTTCGAACCACTGGCATAATGATTCCTTCATAACAACAGCTCCCATTGGAGTTGTCCCATTGTTTATACTTTTACTTAGAATGATTAAGTCGGGTACAATTTTTAACTCGTGAAAGGCAAAACGTTGTCCAACCCGAAAAAACCCAGTTGCTACTTCATCAAAAATAAGGAGTATGTTGTACTTATCGAGAATGTTTTTTAATTCTTGCATAAATGATTGACGAAAAACATGCACACCACCTGAACCGATTACCGGCTCAAATAATAAGGCACCGATTGATTGGTGATGGTTTTCTATATGTTGAAGTAGTTGGATCTCTTCATCCTCATTTTCCGGTGTTTTAATATGTACAAATCCGTCAACTTTTGGTGCATATGGAGCGGTGATGTCTTGTTCAATACCGTTCGCTGATATACCTGCATAAAAAGTTCCATGGTAACTTCGGTCAAAAGTGACTATACGTTTATTGGGTCCGCAAATATGACGCACAAGTTTTGTCACAAGTTCAGTGCCTTCCGAACCACTATTCGTATAAAAAACCTTACTATACCGCTCAGATTGTCCATTATTAATAAAATCCAAAAGTTGTTCACTATAAATTTGATATAAAGGATGTATGTATGAACTTAAATCGAGGTATGGAAGTTGCTTTCCTATTAAATCTTGAAAAACAGTTAAAATTCTGTTGTTTAACTCGGAATTATAGCCGAGTGAAACATTCCATAAACCGCTACGAAGATCTAAATATTTTTTACCATCAGTTCCAATTAAATACGAACCTTCTCCTCTAGTAATCTCTAGTTCATAAAAACTATTTTTATTAATTTCTCCCATTGGGACAACATAATTTTTGTTAATCAATGTTTGTCATCTCCAAAAATTGATAGGTATTCGTACTTTGAATAATATTGAACTTATAATTTAATTCGTTTGCTAATTCCTGAAAATAACCCGAAGTATGTAGATACTTTTTCGAATAGCCAATTTTTTCTGTTTGTTGTTGTTTCGTATAAATATTGAGAACATAATATTGATCAATAATTGCATTCCCAAGAAAAAATGTACCTTCATCTGTTTTAATTGTTTGAATCTGATTGGAAGTCTGTTTTCCAAACTCGGGTTTAATAATATCAAAAATAATTTTTCCGTCGAAGGTTAAATAGGATTTCATTTCTTTAAAAAATAGAGAAATGACTTCTTTTGGAAAAAGTGAAATAGTGGTAGCAGGGATAAGTACTTTAGAGAATTTCATCCCATTAAGACAACTTAAATGCTCGATCCCCGTTATAAAGATCCTATCTTGATATTGTTCATCTATGTATTGAATCATCTCAATTTCAGGTTCAATACCATAAATATTAAAATTTTCATTTATTAACACATTAAAAACCCGGCCATTTCCGGTACCAATTTCAAGTATCGTATCTTCTTGCTTTAAACATTTCCTATAAAAATCGATGTCACTAAACTGAGATCCATAATCGATGGTTTTATTGTAAAACTTGGCGAAAAGAGGATCCGCATAAATATTGTCTGTTACTGGAACACCTTGAGTGTACTTTCTGTAAAAAGGACCAAAAAGATAATGATTATGCATGATTGACGATCTCCCTGTATTGGTTAATCATATTTTCAATATTTGTATGTCGCTTTCTCAGTTCATCTAAACAATCTTTTTGATCTGCTTCCATTATTTCCAAAAATAATGCTTCTGTCTCATACATTTTCTTATTATTTAAATTAAAAACATATTTCCCTTTTTCATTCTCAATACCTACCCATGACAGATTCTTTAATTGATCAGTTATAGGATCAAAATGGATGCGAGAATAAGGGGTTATAAATTTACTTTCTGGTACTTGAAAATAAGAAGTTAGATGAAACA
>CADBNU010000446.1 GCA_902796085.1 Heyndrickxia coagulans | reverse complement strand
TTTGACTCATGATTCGGACACAACCTTTCGTTAGTTTAATATTAATGACTTAACCAAGTTGTGTCCATAAATCTATACTACATCTATCCATTATCTTTACATACTAATTAAATCGTGAATTTCTTTTGGTGTTTACAAAACAAAGTCAGCTTCTTCAAATCCTTCAATCTTTTTCGATATAGTTCCATCTACGTTAAAAAGGACATATATAAACAATTTCAATCTCCCTTAGACTTGTAGTTATAACATAAGTTACCACTATCTTAAATTGGGCATGCCTTTTCTAAAGAAAATATATTTTTTCGTTAAAATGATCTTAAGCTAAAGCCAAAAAAGTACACCACTAAATTAATAGTGATGTAAAAGCAAAGAAAAGAAAAATTATTTTCCTTTTCAACTCCTTTAGTTTTCAAATCCTTAACTTAGATTAATCAAACTTTGGCTTCTTTTTTTCAACAACCGCTTGTACCCCTTGTTTATAATCATCTAGCTCCGTCACAATAGCCATAAACGAAGAAATCATATCTAATGACGATCTGAGATCCATATTCCGGTTTTGATAAACTGCCCGTTTCGTTAGTCTCATTGCTTGCTGTGGTCCACTTATTAATTTTTGAATATATTGTTCTGTAAAACGATCTAATTCTTCATCTGGAACAACGAAGGTTACTAACCCCATTTCCTTTGCCTCTTTTGCAGTAAGAACTCTTCCTGTCCACAACATATCTAATGCACGATCTACTCCAACTAATCTAGGAAGAAAATAAGCTCCTCCATCCCCCGGAACGATACCAACATTAACATAGCTTTCGGATAGTTTCGTACTTTCTGCTACAATTCGTATGTCACACATTAATGCCATATCTAAGCCGGCTCCGAAGGCAAAGCCATGGACCTTGGCAATTACGGGTTTGTCAATTTCTTCAAGCAATAATGGAATTCTTTGAATTTTTTTCCAAAGGGAATTTTTTCGAGCCAGTCCCGTACTTGATATATCTTCCTCACTTTTAAAAAATCCGTTCCCCTTCGCCATTTCTTTAATATCGCCGCCAGCACAAAAACCTTTGCCATTGCCGGAAACAATGACAGCACGTATTTCATCTGAATCGCGGACCGTCTCAAGCGCTTCAATCCAAGTATTGATCATTTCTTCACTGAATGCATTCATGCGATCTGGTCGGTTTAACGTAATTTTAGCTACCGTATTTTCAACAGAAAATAATAAATCAGCCATTTTCCTCCCCCTACTCTCACGATTAATCCTTTACTTTTACGCCACTGGATTTTTTACTGTTCGTTCTTGTTAAAAACTCCCATAACGTAGCGTCTTCACTATTTAAAAACTTGATTGCTAACTTTTCGGCCCAGTCATTTTCATTCCCTACCTCTTCACGCCATGACCAAAGTCTTCTCGTTAATTGATGGAGACGATGTTCATGGGTAACGCCAATAGCACCATGAACTTGATGGGCAAGCTCGGCAACTTTGCCAGCAGCTTCATTTGTTTTCACTTTTGCACTAGCTAGTTCATAAACATCATTATTTTGTTGGAAAGTTTCAATCGCTTTATTTGTGATCGTTAGAGAAGCTGCCGTTTCTCCTGCTAAAATCGCTAAGTATTGTTGAACCGCTTGTTGTCTATGAATTGGTCGTCCAAACTGTTCACGCTCTCTCGTATATTGAACGGTCATATCTAATATAATTTCCATCGCACCACTTATCATGACAGCTTTTGATAAAGCTAGTATTTGTTGAGCTCTTTCAATTAACGCTGCCTCGTCAACAACTTTCAATTGCAATTGTGCAACCAATTGATCAATTTTAATCGTATCCATCGGTTCCCCTGCAAGATTATTCATCTTTTCAATCTGTACATTTTCTAAAGGTAATAATACGAGATGAGTTTCATTTCCTATTTTTGCCAAGGTCAAAAGCTTTTTCGCATATCTTCCCCACGGTACATCAGTAAGTGTGCCCGAAACATGGAAACCATTCTCTTTTTCGTAAATATGAATATGTTCGTCGTTTTTTATTGAAAGAGTTGTCGGTACGGTTTCCGTCTGAAAGCCTGAATCATGCAATAACCAATTGACGATTAATGTTTCTGAAACCGGTAAAGGAACAGCATACTTTCCTATTAACCTTAAAATGTGAAAACCATCAGCATAATCACCACCAGTTCCACCGTTTTCCTCCGGTATTCCGATCGTAAAGATGCCTGCTTCTTCTAGTAAGTCCCACAACTTTTGTTGCCATGTGCCGTCTTCAGCCTGATCAATTAATTCTTTTGTACAATTTTCTTTTAAAATTTTCTCGGCTAACTCAACCATTAGATCCCTCATATCACTCATTGAGCCACCATTCCTTTCGCTACAATTCCTCTTAAAATTTCGGTCGTTCCGCCACGTAAAGTAAAACCTGGAGCATGTAAAATTGATTGGGCTAGATATTTTTCAATACGGTTTTTCGAATCTAATGAAGGCTTTCGATTAACGAGTAATCTTGTTAGTTCAGCGACATATTTTTCAAATTTCGTTCCCATATCTTTAATTAACGCTGCTGTTATCGCTACATCTTTACCTTCCTCTAAATATTGAGCTACCCCAACAGACATTTGACGAAGACTATTTAATTCAGCTACTAGTTTCATAGATTCTGTTAAACGAGGGAGATCTTTCTCTTTCTTTAATTCTTGAATTAATTCTTCTAAAAGTGGAAATGTACTTAAAATACGCTCAGGCCCGCTTCTTTCATAAGCAAGCTCTGCCATATTTTGTTTCCAACCATTGCCTTCTTGACCTACTAAATTCTCATCTGGAACAAAAACGTTTTCAAAAAAAACTTCATTAAAATGGGCGGCTCCCGTTAAATATTTAATCGGACGAATACTAACTCCTGGTGCAGATAAATCAACGATTAATTGGCTTAAACCGGCATGACGATTATTTGGATCCTTTGGTCTTGTGCGACAAAGAACGATCATATAATGGGCATGGTGAGCACCGCTTGTCCAAGTTTTTGAACCATTTAAAATCCAGCCGCCATCTGTTTTCTCAGCTCGTGTACTGACAGATGCAAGGTCAGAACCGGAGTTTGGTTCACTCATCCCAATCGCAAAATAACATTCACCTTTCGCAATTTTCGGTAAATAGAAGTTTTTCTGTTCCTCTGTACCGAACCTTAAAAGTAGAGGACCTGATTGACGGTCTGCAATCCAGTGTCCGGCAACAGGCGCGCCTGCTGCAAGTAATTCTTCGATTACAATATATCTATCAATTGCACTTCTTTCTGCACCACCATATTTTTTTGGCCATGTAATCCCAATCCATCCCTTTTCACCGAGTTTTCGGGAAAACTCGGGATTAAACCCGTTGAGCCAAGAATCACACCTTGTTTCATATGTACCTTTATCTTTTTCTTTCTGTAAAAACGCCCGTACTTCTTGTCTAAAGTTATTTTGTTCTTCAGTAAATTCCACAACTGGTAGATCAAAATTGTACATTTCATTCCCTCCTCCAACCTAAAAATTCAGAAAATAAAAACTATATATATGTATACAATATTACGTTTTCTATTATGATTGCAAATAAAAAATTCTTAAAAGTCAAAATAATAAGGAAAGGACATTATGAAGTCCTCTCCTTTTTTAAACTTAATGTTCGAGTAAGGTCATTTCATTTTGCAATGCTTGTATTTGTAATCGCAAACGATGTAATTGTTCCCGTTGCTGGGCATTTGCAGATTGGTACAATTTCATTAGCTCATTGTAGCATTCTTCCAGTTCAAGTTGTGCATTTGTGTAACCTACATCATCGTAATGTTGTTGTCGTGATCCTTCGATTAAATGGGCACGGGCATAATCCATTGTCTGTTGACATTCGCTTATAAATCGTTCTAATGATTCACGTGTTGTCATTGTATCCCCCCTCAAAACCAAATCGAATCAAATGAAAGAGGGAAATCTCTTTCAAAACTATTATCTGCTCTTATTGAAATTAGTTGTTATAAATTTTTTGGGAATAATGGTAAAATGAATTGAATAACATCTTGACATTGATGCTTTAAAAAGCCACAAACTTTGAAGGGAAGTTTTTCTATGAATCCATTTCCATATTCAGTGGATAATAAGCGATACCATACGTGGAATTATCATCTTCGAAATCACTTTGGTGAAAAAGTATTTAAAGTTCCGTTAGATGGAGGTTTTGACTGTCCAAACCGAGATGGTACAGTTGCTTATGGAGGTTGTACCTTTTGTAGCGCAGCCGGATCAGGAGATTTTGCTGGTGACCGAGCAAAACCAATTGATTTACAATTTCAAGAAATAAAAAATAAAATGCATCAAAAATGGAAAAACGGGAGATATATTGCCTACTTTCAAGCCTTTACAAACACGCATGCTCCGGTTAAAGTATTGCGTGAAAAATATAAAGTTGCCCTCGCACAGGAAGGTGTTGTCGGATTATCGATTGCAACTAGACCAGATTGTCTTCCCGATGATGTTGTTGAATATTTGGCAGAATTAAATGAACGAACCTATTTATGGGTTGAATTAGGATTGCAAACCGTTCATGAAAATACTGCAAAATTAATAAACCGAGCCCACGATCTTGAATGCTACATAAAAGGGGTTGAAAAGCTTCGTAAACATAATATTCGCATTTGTAGCCATATTATTAACGGCTTACCACAGGAAGATTATGACATGATGATGGAAACAGCAAGAACAGTCGCAAAATTAGACGTACAAGGGATTAAAATTCATCTTCTCCATTTATTGAAAGGCACTCCTATGATCAAACAATACGAAAAAGGGATGTTACAATTTCTATCCTTTGAAGAATATGTTAATCTCGTATGTGACCAGTTAGAAATTCTTCCACCTGAAATGATCGTCCATCGAATTACTGGAGATGGTCCGGCGAATCTAATGATCGGACCGATGTGGAGCATAAATAAATGGAGTGTGTTAAATGCTATTGATAAAGAATTGGAACAACGTGGCAGCTTTCAAGGAAAATTTTATAGTGACAAAGCTGAAAAGGAAGCGATTAACAAATGAAACTTGAGCGAATACTTCCTTATTCACATACTTTAATGGAAAAAGCTGCCTCAAATGGTGATATTGTTGTCGATGGAACAGTTGGCAATGGGAATGATACAGTATTTTTAGCTAAGCTAGTCGGTCCAACTGGTAAAGTTTATGGTTTCGATATTCAAAAGGAAGCGATTGAAAGAACAAAAAAACGGCTGCAAGAAGAACAACTAACTGATAATGTAGAACTTTTTCAAGCAGGTCATGAAAATATAAAAAAGTATATTCCGAAACATTTCCATGGTCACGTAAAAGGGGCTATTTTTAATCTTGGTTATCTACCAAAAGGGGACCATCGTGTCATAACAAAACCAGAAACAACCATTCAAGCGCTTGAACAATTATTAGATATAATGGCTGTAGAAGGGATAATCGTTTTCGTCGTGTATCATGGTCACCCTGGTGGCGATGTTGAAAAAGAAGCATTGGTCGATTATGTAAAAAATATCGATCAACAAAAAGCCCATGTTCTTTGTTATCAGTTTTTAAACCAGAGAAATAATCCTCCGTTTATTATTGCTGTTGAAAAACGAAGATAATTTTCGACAATAAAAAAGTTCGCCATCAACCTATATAGGCGAACTTTATATATATATATATATATTAGCAATTATTCTCAGTAACTTCTTTAAAATCTATTTCAAAACCTAGATCCCTTAACATTAAAAAGTCTGTTGATTCTTCTTGTCCATCTGTCGTTAAATAATCACCAACAAAAATGGAGTTTGCTGGATACAAACCAAGCGGTTGTAAAGTTCGTAAATTTACTTCACGTCCACCGGATATTCGGATTTCCTTTGTTGGATTTACAAAGCGCATGAGAGCAAGCACCTTTAAACAATATCTTGGATTTAATTCATTTGTTCCTTCTAATGGCGTACCTGAAATTGCATGTAAGAAATTTACCGGAATCGAATCTGCGTCTAGTGCCTTTAAACTAAAAGCCATATCTACTACATCTTCTTTTGTTTCCTTCATCCCGACAATAACTCCAGAGCAGGGTGAAATACCAGCATGTTTTACATGTTTAATCGTATGTAGCCGATCGTCAAATGTATGAGAAGTCGTTATAGCAGAATGATGTTTTTCCGACGTGTTAATATTATGATTATAACGATCAACACCCGCTTCTTTTAGTTTCAAAGCTTGTTCTGAGTTAAGGATACCTAAACAAGCACAAACGGTTAAATTAAAACGTTTTTTAATCTCCTGTACAGCCGCTGTCACCGTATCAAGCTCACGTTGGCTTGGTCCTCTACCACTTGCTACAATACAATATGTACCAACTTGCATTTCATAGGCTTTTTTAGCCCCTTCCACAATACTTGCTTTATCCAACATTGTATATTTCTCAATCCGAGCATTAGAAATACTCGATTGAGCACAATAACTACAATTTTCAGGACAAATTCCCGATTTCACATTCTTTATTTTATTCAATTTCACTTTATTACCATAATAATGATGACGAATTATATAAGCAGCATGAAGTAATTCAAGTAATTCCTCATCTGGTGACTTCAAAATACGAAAGGCTTCTTCTTTCGATAATTGTTTTCCACTTAAAACTTCATAGGCTAATTCTTTCCAATTTCCCATTCCATTTTCCCCTTTAACAACAGAACTAATTTTTGAAGTAAAAGTTATTTATGCCCCTGTACGTAAATGTTGAAATTGACCCTTTGTTAAAACAGATACGCGCATACGATGTGCAATAATACCAGCAACAAACGCTAAAATAATATCCTTAGGCAGCGGTGCTATCATCCATAGCCAAGCCATTCCGTAAGAAAATCCTTCCGGAGCTTGCGCCCAATTTAAATAGGCAAAATACATCCAGTTTGTTCCAACTATATAGTTGATGGCAGTACCTACTAACGCTGCAATAATATAAGGTGTAACTGTCTTTTTATTTTTGACTATTTTTCCACAAACAAAGGCTGCGAGTATAAAGGAAAGAATAAATCCGAATGTTGGGAAAAATAGAGCGGCAACACCACCTCTAAATTGTGCAAACAGAGGAAGTCCTATGAGTCCACCAATCATATAAACAGTTGTTGCCATCACCCCAAGTCTTGATCCAAGTATTAATCCTGCTAAAATTGCAAAAAAGGTTTGCAACGTAATGGGAACACCACCTACGATTAAAAACGGTGCAATAGTGGTAATATTAGCACCAATTGCAATCAAAACAACGAATAAACTAATTAGGGTTATTTCAATTGTTTTTAATTTTCCCTTCATATAACGGCACCTCCAAAATATTATTAACAATCTAAAAATAATGGACAACCGACCTTTTTGTCAACCTTTTAAATATAAAGTTGACATTTAGAGTTAAAAAATAGCCGTTTTAATTATAAACGGCTAGTAATGGTATACAACCTATACTTTAGTCTGTTTTCGTTGATAAATTTTTGCATTCATGTAAAAAAATTGACTAATCCAGCCACCATGTTTTCGGATTTTTTTTGCCAACAGTTCCGTTTCTTGTGATTGGATTTTTCTGTCAGATAAATATAGTCCTAATAAACCTCGATTAATCATTTGATGAAATTTTCGATCAGGGAGTAAACGTGCATGTTTATCCGCTTCATCTATAAATAATTGGAATCGATTCAATAATTCTTCATGACTTTCATAATAAGAACAAAAATTTAAATCTCCTCCTAATTTATCTTCTTCTTGATCAATGAAATAATCCAATAAAATATGTAAACCTTGAATATAAGGAAAATATCCATTACGAACGGTCTGAGCCTGCTTACGAGTAAAATTTTCCTGACATGCATAAGAGACAAGACAAAAAATTCCTAACGTAGAACCCGAACAAGCAGCAAACTCAAACCAATTTATATCAGGCAAAGAGCTCTTATTGGCTATAAACCAATTTTTTAACCGAGGCAATCGATCTTCTTCTTTTACATGTTTATGTACTTGTAAATCACAATAATATTGACATAAATCGATTAAATGCTTGCGAATGATAGGATAGCCTTTTACATTCTTCAAAACCGTTTGGCATGTTTTCACTAATTCTTGTAAGTAACCACCGTCATCTTGTTCTTCCCGATAACGATAGTAATTTTTGCACCCATTTTCAATTGTAACACTATCAAACATAGCCTGATGAAGTGTACGGAAGTCAAGAGGACTAAGGGATGTCGAACGATCGCAAAGGTTATCTAAATAATCACTAATCGTTTGATAAGCAACAATAAATGAAATGGCCTCTTTATATTTTTCTTTTGCTAATAAGCCGAGTATCGCTCCACCTTCACAATGAAATCGTTTATTTTTTTGGCTATTTAATGCTTGTTTTCTCAATTCCCGATTCGGAATTGCCTCCGCTTTTCTATTCCAGTGTTTTAATTCTTCATCAACGATTGGGAATATTTTTTTATAACATTGTTTCATCAAAGATAATGGGTTTTTTGGAATTGACAATATCTTCGCCTCACTCATGTATTTTTTTTTAATACTTATTCAATTTATAATCACTATTTGTCTGTTTAAGTGAAAAAAGCATTAACACCACAAAATATTTATATTTATTGTAAAATAGTTTTGTTATAAACGAAAGGAAAGGGAGTTTGGGAATGTTTAAAATTTATCCATATAAAGGGGTATATCCGAAAATAGCACAATCAGTATTTTTAGGTGACTTTGTCACGATTACTGGAGATGTAGAGATCGGGGAATATTCAAGTATTTTTTTTAATACGGTTATACGCGGGGATGTTGCGCCAACAAAAATTGGCAACAACACAAATATTCAAGATTTATGTATGCTCCATCAAAGTCCAAATAACCCGCTCATAATAGAAGATAATGTAACCGTTGGACATCAAGTAACTCTACATAGCTGTATTATTAAAAAAAATGCACTTATTGGAATGGGATCGATTATACTTGACCGTGCTGAAATTGGAGAGCATGCCTTTATAGGGGCTGGAAGTTTAGTCCCCCAAGGTAAAAAAATTCCACCACATACTTTGGCCTTCGGACGACCAGCAAAAGTAATTCGCGAATTGACAGATGAAGATTATAAAGAAATGGATCGGATTTATCGTGAATATCGGGAAAAAGGCCAGTATTATAAATCTTTACAAAGTAAGTAGTAAAAGTGGGGTTGCATTGTATGTGATACTTTCGAATACTTTCTATGTATAACGCAATTTATATAGTTTTCCAATAAATGTTCATTAAGAAATTCTCTCCTCCTTCTAATGCCACTCCAATTAAATTAGAATATTTGAAAGACATTAATAAGGCTATCCAGTTCTATAACGACATGCTGGATAGCCTTATGAGCATTCTATTTTATTTATTTTATATTTTTAGTATGATTATATATAGAAACCTATTTTTCACTACTGCATAAATCATTTTGATTTTATGCAGTTT
>CADBNU010000445.1 GCA_902796085.1 Heyndrickxia coagulans | reverse complement strand
CGCTCGTAGCTAGACAATAAAACTAATCCCAAGTTAATTGCTTGTATTTTTATACTTTCTTATACTATAAAAAAATCCCCCACCTAATTATGTGGAGGATTCTTTATAATGTTATTCCTGCGTTGCCAGCCAATCGGCAACTTTTTTCGCATCTTCACCTTTTAATAAACCATCTGGCATATCGCCAATCCCTTTTTCTATAATATCTTGAATCTCTTCAGAAGAATATTTTGACCCAATCTTATCTAAATCCGGTGCATAACCTTTCTTCAAGTCTGCACCGTGACAACCGGAACAACTTTGTGCAAACAACTGTTCTCCGGTTAAATCTGAAGTTGTTCCACTGCTCGAATTGTTATTCCCACCGCATGCTGTCAATGATAACAGCAAAAAGATACTGCCAAAAGCGTAAAATATCTTCCTCTTCATTTCGTATTCGACCCCTTACTTGAACATCTCGGCATTAAATATTCTCGTACTTATCATTAAGTATACATGATTCCCCGATTGGAATACTAATACCGGAACTTATCAGCAACGAATTTTTGAAAAGGTGCTGCAAGTTTGTCGGGCAGTAATCCCGACTTCAAGATTTTGCAATTTACAAAGTGGAGGTGAACTGCCTGCATGCGTCCGTCTGGTTCACCCCCCACTGATGGAAGTTTCAATTTATCGATGAATTGTTTTGAAACCCTGGCCAAGCACCTCTGAAGCATCAACGACAATAACAAATGCGTTTGGGTCTATGTTTCGTACAACTTGCTTCAGTCCGGTAAATTCCGACTGATCCACGACAACCATGATGGTATTCCGCTCCTGATCCGTGTAACCTCCATAGGCCTTGAGTTTCGTCAAGCCGCGATCAATTTGTTCTAAAATGGCACGTTTTACTTTTTCTTCCTCATTGGTAATAATAAGAACCATCTTTGAACGACTCCATCCGATTTGAACAAGGTCAATCGTTTTACTAGTTAAGTATAATCCGATTAAAGCGAATAAACCTTTTTCAATATCAAAAACAATACTGGCGGAAATAACGATTAAACCATCAATAAGTGCCACAGATTTCCCTAAGGATATTCCGGTATATTTAGAAATAATTTGAGCAGCTAAATCCGTCCCGCCGGTTGAAGCATTCCCGCGAAAGACAATCCCAATACCAAGGCCGATACCAATTCCTCCAAATAAAGCAGCCAGCATTGGATTCAATGTCCACGGTTCCAAATCTTTTGTTAAAAAAACAACAAAAGGTACAAAGATCGTACCAATCAGTGTTTTGATACCGTATTGATATCCTAAAAAAATAACACCTGCAATAAACAGTGGAATGTTTAGCGACCATTGGACATAAGCCGGTTCCCAACCAAAGAGACCGTGTAAAATTGTACTTATGCCGCTAACTCCACCTGAAGCTATTTCATTTGGCAGTAAAAGCACATTAAATGAAACCGCAACAATGCCGGCACCCACTAATACATAAATATAGCTCAATAATTTTTCCACTAGCGGTATTTGTATCGTATTTCTAACCCGTTTCCCCATAGCTGTACTCCTTTATTTTTTTCTATTGAGCTCAAGCAAAGATATGTAGACGATGAATAAGCTTTTCCACACTATATTTTATTCGTTTTTTTGTTCGAATTGCAATAATTATTTACCCGTGGAATACGTGAAGTAGCGCTTTGGACTAAAAAAGGACCGGTTGCAAGAACCAGCCCTCTTTTTCTTTCATTATTGAATTCTGACGGACGACAGGTGCAACTCCTTTTACATCATTGGATTCTCGACCTTAAATAAGCATCAATAAATTGATCAATTTCCCCATCCATTACGGCCTGGACATTCCCGGTTTCCGTATTAGTCCGGTGATCTTTAACCATCGAGTACGGATGGAATACATAGGAACGAATTTGACTTCCCCAGCCAATTTCTTTTTGCTCACCACGAATTTCCGCCAGTTTCTTTTCTTGTTCTTCCACTTGTTTTTGATATAACTTTGCTCTTAACATGTTCATTGCTGTTTCACGGTTTTGAATTTGAGAACGCTGAGCCTGACTGGCAACGACAATCCCGGTTGGAATGTGCGTAATCCGTACAGCTGAAGATGTTTTGTTAATATGCTGTCCACCCGCTCCACTTGCCCGGTACGTATCAACCCGTAAGTCTTCCGAACGTATTTCAATTTCAATACTGTCATCAATCTCCGGCATAACTTCACAAGAAACAAAAGAAGTATGACGACGGCCGGCAGCATCAAACGGAGAAATTCGGACAAGGCGGTGAACACCTTTTT
>CADBNU010000444.1 GCA_902796085.1 Heyndrickxia coagulans | reverse complement strand
TTTTATCCCCCTTCTTGAAACTTTGTTTAATATGTTATTTCATTTAACTTAATATATGGGAATTATTAGATTTTATCAACTTATTGTTTTATTTCAATAAAAATTTACACAAAGTTATAAAACCATTTACTGAATATAAAATGTAAACAATTATGTAACATGAAATGTTTGCTTTTTATTTTAAATAAAAATTGGATGGAATTTCTATTTATAACCTTGTAATACGATGTATTATAGTGTTACTATGTAAACAGGATTAGCTTTGAAAGCGAGGTGTAGTCATGGACAAGGAGATAATGAAAGGAAGTATTGATATTCTCCTTTTATCACTGATAAATAAGAGGGATATGTATGGTTATGAAATTGTAAAGATCTTAAAAGAAAATAGTAATGACTTATATAACATGAGTGAAGGAACGTTATATCCTGCATTGAAGCGGTTAGAAAATAAGGAATGGCTTGAATCATATTGGGGGAATTCAGAGAGTGGTGGAAGAAGGAAGTACTATAGGATTACACAAGATGGAAAGAATGAATTAGATAAGAAATTAAATGAATGGAATCAAATTAGTAATTTAATTAAAGTATGTTCGGAGGGAGTCGCTTGGATAAAAAAATCGAAACCTATATTGATAAAATTGTGAGCCAATTAAATTGTGACGAGGAAGAAAAAAGAGAAATAATTGATGAAATGAGTGATCATCTTCATTTATTAAAGAATGAATACATAGTTGAAGGACTTACCGAGGAAGAAGCAACGCAAAAGGCATTAGAAGATTTTGGGGAACAAAAACAATTAACAAAAGGATTACAAGAGTCATTGTTTCCTTTCCATAAGGTATTTAAGATAGGCACATGGGTTTTATTTGGTCTATACTCATTTATTATACTATTTAATTTACTATTTCAACGTATCATCATTCGATTCACTGATTATTACATAAATGGAGTCACATTTAACAGATATGTTTTTACTCCAATGGACTCGAATGGATATTTTGATTTTTTGAAGTTCAATTCGAATATCATTCCGTTTAAAAATACGATTGAATACCTAACTGGATCTGATCGTTTCAATATGGACATAATCATCAATAACACATTAGGTAACATTTTAATTTTCTTGCCGTTGGGAATCTTTCTTCCTTTGCTATTTAAAAGATACAGTAGATTTTCGAAGGTAGTTGTTGCTTCAATTGTTATCAGCTTTACAATCGAAACATTACAGATCATTTTAAAAATCGGGCAATTTGATATTGATGATGTCATTCTGAATACAATTGGCAGTATCCTTGGGTTCTTACTTTTAAAGATAATAAAACGTATCATAACTTTACCGAAAGAAAGTTTCTTCCGAAGGATTACAAATTGATTCTTTTAAAAGTCCATTTGGAGAGGATTTATAAATAGATTAAAAAACGGGGAGTTAGCGTTTATGAAAATTGTAATGAGATTAGGATTAACAATTGCATTATGCTTTTATCTGTTAATCCTTTCAAAGTTAATACTGTTTAAATACCTTACGATTCCAGACATCATCGATCACTTTACATTCAGTTACGAGGGCCCGTACTGGAATAGCCACAATTTTATTCCGTTTAAGACGATTACGTATTATTTGTTTTTGGCGAATGATATAAATTTCAATATACGGGTTGAAAATCTAACTGGTAATATTATTGGGTTTGTTCCATTTGGATTTATTCTTCCTTTATTGTCAAGCAAGTTTCATAGTTTTAAAAAGGTTACGATTGCAACGTTTTGTTTAAGTATGACATTCGAACTGCTTCAACTTATTTTTAGATTTGGAAGTTTTGATGTCGATGATTTGATTTTAAATACCATTGGTGGAATGATAGGGTATATACCTATAAAACTTGCGAGCGTGTACTTAAAACAAAGACGGGGAGAACAAAAGAGTGTAATGGATTAAATTTGAAGGTTTAGGTGAATTCCACTACTCTTGTTATAGGTTGTCTACATTCAGCACTCTACGCAATTAATTACGATTTATTACATTCAGGTCAACATTATGATATTAGGATGAGAGAAATATTACTCGAAGAGTTAGGTATTAGAATAGATATTCAGTTAAACTATCAAAATACTAACAAATCGAGTAGTCAGTTAATTCAATTAATGAACTTAATTAATGATTACCTTCAAAAATGTAATAAAAATTACCACAATGCTATGGTAATAG
>CADBNU010000443.1 GCA_902796085.1 Heyndrickxia coagulans | reverse complement strand
TATTTTTTTGCCTTTCAATTGCATCTTACATTGCAATCGCTTACAATTATATTAATATTTTTTATAATTTATTAATTTTTTATGATATTAGGCGGTGGAAATGATGGAAACGATTGTTCGTGATCATATTCTACATGATTTTTATAAGGCAAGGATGGAGAATAGACAAAAGGAATTTTTACATCCTTCATACCAACATGAACAAAAATTATTAACAGCGATTCAATTGGGCAATCGAAAAGAAGCAATTACTGCATTAAATGAAATTAATCAACTTCAACGCGCAAAATTAGCAAGTACACCATTACGTTCACTAAAAAACTCATTAATTTGTTCATGTACTTTATTTACACGAGCGATTATTCGTGGCGGAGTAGATCCCGATACTGCATATAATTTAAGTGATGTAATTATTCAACAAATCGAAAAGTTTGAGGACTATAATAAATTACAAGACTTTGAAGTAAAGATGGTCCATACTTTTATTGATACTTTAGAAAAGGAACATTTGAATCGTTATTCCAGCATTGTGAACAAAGCCATTTCATATATCCATAATCATATATTGCAAGATTTATCGCTTCAGTCGATCGCAAAAGAACTATATGTAAGTCCCAGTTATTTATCTGATATTTTTCGGAAGGAAACAGGAACGACGTTAATTGAATTTATAAATCGGAAGAAAATTGAAGAATCGAAGTATTTTTTATTACACACAGACTTACCCTTATCTCAAATTAGCAGTTTATTTCAATTTTGTAATCAAAGCTACTATACCTATTTGTTTAAAAAATTCACAGGTGTCACACCGAAGAAATTTCAAGAAATAAGTGAAAGTTAAGACGGCTATCGTAAGAATAAAAGGGAAAACCCTTATTTTAAAAGTCAGGCAATTTGTGAAAATTGGCGTAAGGGATTTTTGTATTCATTTATAATGTGTTTTATTAACGAAATGTGCTCTCGGGAACATTTCTCAGTGAATTCAACATATCTTGACAGAAAGACTTGTTCTCAGAGACATTTCTTCCTAATATTGGCTTCCTAATTTCCACGAGCATCGTTCTCATAGACATTTTTACCTATTATCAGCTTACTTTTCCCGCGAGAACTTCTATTTTGTAGTTTTGTCTTTATCCAAAAGGATTTCCAGCAACATCTCTCCTAAATTTCAATTCTCTATTTGTCATAAACGTTATTGAAAAACAATTTAGGTACAATTTTTTATTCGTTCTACGACTTTAGTGTTATAATAAAGCATAAGATTTTTTTACAATTTCAATTATTCACAGCTTCGGTCTAAGGGGGAATTTTGACAATGAAAAAAACATTGACACTTGCAGGTTCTGATACAAGTGGTGGTGCAGGTATCCAAGCTGATTTAAAAACATTCCAAGAACATGGCACATACGGAATGAACGCGTTAACTTCCATAGTTGCAATGGATCCTAACAATGGGTGGAAACATAATGTATTTCCGATTGATGCAGAAATCGTCGATAAACAATTAGAATGTGCCTTTTCTGTTGGATTAGATGCAATGAAAACTGGAATGTTAGGTTCTGTTGCCATTACTGAATTAGGTGCAAAATATATTGATCAATATAAATTGGAAAAAGTGGTCATTGACCCGGTTATGGTATGTAAAGGAGAAGATGAAGTACTTCTACCTGAAACGGTTGATGCGGCCCGTGAATTACTTTTACCGAGAGCGCTAGTAACTACTCCTAATCTTTTTGAAGCATGGCAATTATCGAAAGTCGATGGACCTATACGAACAATTGATGATATGAAAAAAGCAGCGGAAAAAATTCATGATTTCGGTGCTAAACATGTCGTTATTAAAGGTGGACGTGCATTAGAAACGGATAAAGCAGTCGATTTATATTATGATGGAAAAGAATTTATTCTTTTAGAAACAGAAAAATTAGAAACAACTTATAATCACGGTGCAGGTTGTTCCTTTGCAGCAGCAATTACGGCAAATCTTGCAAATGGTGAAAATGTATTTGATGCGGTTGTTCGTGCAAAGGAATTTGTAGCAGCTGCTATTAAACACGGTTGGAAGTTAAATGAATATGTTGGACCTGTTATGCACGGCGCTTATAACGTATTCCCTGAAAACCGTCCTACGATCACAACATCAAAGGTATGATCTCGTTACATTAAAAACGCTAAAACGTAATAAGAAAAGGGCTGTCCAATAAGTCATAAAAACAGATGGTGGTGAATCTAACGGGGACAGTAAAAGCTTATGTGCCGGAACGCTTAATCGTCAGACACACAATCCAAAGCCCCGTAAACGGAATTGTACGCTTAAGGTGGCTGTTGCCGTGGATGCACATCCGCCAACGTACAATCAATGATCCCTAAAATCAGACTTTCTGGACAGCCATTTCTTTGTCAATATGGAATTATTGGGCAGCGCTAGTATTTTTATAGGCTGGTAAAATTGTTTCTAAAGTAAGCTCATTTGTTGAAGATAAGATAATATCTGCTTCCTTAAGTTCTGTTCGGGAGCCGATACCAACGGCAAACATACCAGCGCTCTTTATCGCTTTGATCCCTGCAGCAGCATCTTCTATACCAATACAAGTACAGTAATCAACCCCTAATTGATCTGCTCCTTTAAGAAAGATTTCTGGATCTGGTTTTCCTTTTTCTACTTTTGCTGCATCGACGATAATATCAAAATAATCTCCTACTTGAAGATAGTCAATTACACGGAAAGCATTTTTACTAGCGGAAGCAATCCCTGTTTTCAAATTAGCTTGCTTGACTTCTTCTAAAAATTCCTTGATGCCAGGCAGTAAATCAGCAGGTGTAATATTGGTAATCATCTTTTTATAAAGCTCATTTTTCTTATTAGCTAACGCTTCCTTTTCTTCCCTCGTAAAATCTTGTAGCCGGTTGCCGTATGCTAAAATCTTTTCTAACGAATCAATTCGGCTAACACCCTTTAACTGCTCATTAAATGTACGGTCGATCTCAATCCCTAATTCACGGGCCAATTTTTTCCAGGCCAGATAATGATATTCCGCTGTATCAGTGATTACTCCGTCTAAATCAAACAAAATTGCTTGAACCTCTTTCACTTAGACTCCCCCTAATCCATCATTACACGAACAGAACCATTTAATGCTTCGTTATTTCAGTAAATATACCCTTGTTTCATAAGGTTCTAAAATAAAATCATTCGGTAACTCTTCGGTTGCGGCTTGATAGTTATTAAGCAATAATTTTGACTCGCTAAATGATAATTCTCCCGGACGTATGAATGTCACTTTTTCCTTGCTAAAATTACAAATGACAACGGCTTTCTTGTCTTCCAATGTTCTTGTATATATAAATAACCGTGGGTGTTCCTGCATCAACAAGTCATACGT
>CADBNU010000442.1 GCA_902796085.1 Heyndrickxia coagulans | reverse complement strand
TCCACCTGTTAACAAGCTAAGAAACTTTGGTTTATCCCCACCAGAAGAACTTGATTCACCTTTATCACCAGAGTCACTAGAACCACCTCCACATGCTGCTAATGTTAAAGTTAATAAAATTAACATAGCAAATACAGCATAGAATTTCCTCCGCATTAGTTTTCCCCCTTTAAAACTTTTATTTTTCAACGAATGAGGGCGTGTCAGTGTTTGTTCCAGAAATGTAAACATTTTCATTTTGAGGTTAGGAAATTTATAATCTACCTAATAATCCCCTTTTTTTGATAATTCTTTATTCTTATCGCCCTCTTATTCAAATATAATAAAAGATTAATAAAATTGTCAATTCCCTAGTACAAAATATATACCTTTTCATCCACAATATGACTAGAAAACCCACATTATACAATACTTTGTAATACGTAGATTTTAAAAGTCTTTTTATTAATAGTTTTAGGAAGATTGTTAAAATACGAAACATTAACTTTATTTATTCTGTCTGACGGTCAAGGGTTATAGTAAAAAAGGTCTAGCTTTATCACAAGCGAACAATTGTTTACTTTTTGAAAGCTAGACCTTAAATAATAAATATAAGGTTATATGATGTATTTTATCTGCGTAATTCAAGAAGCTTTTGTTTTAACTGTTCTTCCATTGCAACAAGTTCTGACTCTGCCTGTCTTCTTTTCGCCCGTCCTTCCGCCTGAATGCGCAATGTTTCTTCTAATGATGAGACAAGATTTTCCTGGGTTTTTTTCAATGTTTCGATATCCACTAAGCCGCGTTCGTTTTCTTTTGCCGCCTCAACCGCATTGGATTTAAGCATTTCTGAATTTTTTAATAATAATTCGTTTGTTGTTTTTGATACTTGTTTTTGGGCCTCTACTGCCTTTTTTTGACGCAATAGTGTTAATGCAATCGCAATTTGGTTTTTCCAAAGTGGTATAGCCGTGTTGATTGATGTTTGGATTTTTTCCACGAGCGTTTGGTTTGTATTCTGGATCATTCTAATTTGCGGAGCGGCTTGAATGGTGATTTGCCTACTTAATTTTAAATCATGAACTCTTTTTTCTAAACGGTTTGCAAATTGAATCATGTCATTTACTTCTTGATAAAGCATTTGATCTCCACTTTGTTCTGCTTTCCGTTGCAGTTCAGGAATTATTTTTGTTTGTAATTCTTCTAACTTTAATTCTCCTGCCGCAATATAAATATTTAATGCTAAAAAATATTCTTTATTTTTTTCATACATTTGTTCCAATAGTTTATTATCTTTTATTAAAACATTTTTACTATGTTCCAGGCGAACAGTAATACGATCAATTTGTGCTCCTGTTTTCTGATATTTAGCTAAAACCTCATTTACAGAACGGGACACTTTATTAAAAATTCTAGAGAAAAACCCTTTTTTTTCGACACTTAATTCATCGGGATTTACTTGTTCTAATTTTTTCATTAAATCATGAATAATTTCACCAATTTCACCAACATCTTTACTTTTGACATGATCGAGCATGGAAGATGAGAAATGAACTAACTTTGACTGGGCTTGTGTTCCATACATCGATATGGCCTGTTGATTACGAGGATCAATTTGACTTGCTAGCTGTTCTGCCCGTTTTTTACTTTCATCTGGAAGCGTATCAATCACTCTTTTTGCTTTTGATTGTTGTGTTATTTCATCAGTAACATTTGGACCCTCGACTGTTTCATTTGACATACTTGGCGTAACCTCGGTATCTGCCTTCGTTTCCAAAGTAATGTCACCAAATGGGTCTTGTAATAAATCATCTAACACTGTGTCTTTTCTATTTTTTATTTCACTCATAATCCAACCTCCTTAACGTTTACGATCAATAGATTTTTTTGCCACTTCTAATTCAAATTGTAATGTATCAATATCGTTATCGATCATATTACGTAAATCATCTTCAATTAACTTCACAATATCGTCTAACGTTTGTTTCGTATCATTTAACGACTTCACAAGTTCTGCGTCTTTTACAGGTTGGGAAGCTAAAAAAGTATATTTTTCTATAATATCAACAAGAGAGTCTAAATGAGAATAATAAAATTCTTGTGCTAAAAAAAAGCGACGAGGTTCTTTCTTTGTAATATTATAAATCTTATAAACGAGGCGTAATGTTTCAAAATTTTTCTTGGCACTCGGTAAATTATGCACTTTTAAAAATGCTCGTTGCAGACGTGATATTTTTTCTTTTGCATCTTTTAAGTTACGCTCAACTAATTTATATTCTCTTCTCGTTAATCCATTTTGATTTACGAGGTGTCTTATCATCAAAAATTTTAATAAATAATACATACTGACACCAGAAAGTAGCCCGTATAGACCAGATAACCAGAATTCTTGATCTAGAACTAGCCAATAAATGGGCCAAGAGAGCCCCCAAGTTGCACCTGCTACTAAAAATCGTATGATAAAATAAAGGATTCCTTTCATCCTAATCACTCCTATATTGTGATACAAAAACAATATTCTTTATATAATGAATTGATCTAGCTTAAATCAATCCGACGAAATTATTCCAAGCTATTTATACTACGTTTGTAACACAAAAAATGTTTCAATATTGTTCATAACAAATATACTTTCATTGTAATTAAATATCAAATACGTTTGCAATTAGAGGAGTAATGAATTGGTTTTATTATGTGCTTATCGTTACTGCATCTTTCCTTTTTTGAAAAAGAAAAACTGTTCACCGTGGAACAGTCTTCATAAAAATCATTTATTTTATTACAATTTTATAAACATAAGAATAACGAAATAAACAACCATGATTACGAATCCAAACGGTAAGCCAATTTTTGCCCATTCACTACTTGTAATTTTAAGTTTTCCAGCTGAAATAATATTCGGGATGTTACCAGGAATTAGCATTCCACCACTAAT
>CADBNU010000441.1 GCA_902796085.1 Heyndrickxia coagulans | reverse complement strand
TCAATTACTCGAACAAGTCATCGAAAAAGTAGGCAAACCAACTGCAGTAGCCGTAGATGCCGGATACAAAACCCCAGCGAATGCGACAGCTTTATCAGCCTACAAAGAAGGCGAAATGATGGAGAAGTTAAAAGAAGTTGAAAGGAAGCTTGAGCAATTCAATAAGCGAAGGGGAGGCTAAAAATGAATATATCGGCTAGGATAGCTAAACTGGAAAATCAGGTGAAAGAGCTGAAAAAACAACTTCATAACGTTTATATTTTTAGGTTTCCTCATGATAAAGATAAAATGGAAAGTATGGAATTTGATGAAGACGATCACGTTATTGTGATTAAAGCTAAAGGTGATTCAGTTGGTTAATATATATTCACGAATTAACTCACTTGAAAAGAAGTTAGACGCTATTAAAATAACAGGATTACCATTTTTCTTTAAAAGCGAAAAGGAATATTCCAACGCATTAAAAAAGAGGTTAATTGATGAGGATGATATTTGCATTATAGAGGATGTGCCATTAGATGACTAGGTTCAAAAGAAAAATTGATAAAATCAAAGAATATCAGGAAAAAGTGACGTTCTACTATGCGAAGAAAATCATTAATAAACATCCGGAAACTTTTGGTGATTGGTCTGATGAAAAGTTAATGCGCTTTGTTAAGTACACTATAAATCCTAAGCGGACAAGGCTATCACGAAGTGAGAAAAAGGAATTCGAACAAGTTTCTAAAATCAAGCTGGATCTAAAAGAAGCGAAGGAATTATTTAAATGATTACGTTTTTTAAAGTGATTTTATTAATCATCCTTGTAGTTAGTTTTATTGGTGCGATAGGAGAGCGGGACAAGCATTCTGAATTGCAATTAACATCTATCTGTATTGCTTCAATGTTCGCCTTCCTCGCAAGCGCTAAGTTACTTTAAGGCACATAAGACACAACACATATTTTATGTCGTGAAAATTAAATAAAAGCTGCTGAAACACTCAGGGCATTGTCTGAACGCAATCAAGCGTTAGATGATGCCCTTTTTATTTTGCAAAAAAAGAGGTGAGAAAAATGGAAAGTTATTCGGTCGAAGCGGTTTTAAAAGCGAGTGGTGCTACTCAGTTCGCTAAAGCCTTTCAAAATGCTTCGAAAAGTGTACAAGGCGTAGATAAGAACGCTAGTAAAGCAGCAATATCAATTTCATCTATGATGAAAGCAATCATAGGAAGTACAGCGGTTGTCGGTACTTTCAGAGCAATAAGAAACTCAATCGATGGTGCTATTTCTCGTTTTGACACGTTGAACAGTTTTCCTAGAGTGCTTCAAATGATGGGCTTTGAAGCGTCAGAGTCAGAAAAGTCGATTAAAAAGTTATCTGATGGAATACAGGGTTTGCCGACAACCCTTGATGAAGTGGCGAAAACCACACAAAGACTAGCTTTAATGACAGGAGACTTAGAAGGTGCTACCGAAACTACGTTAGCTTTGAATAATGCGTTCTTAGCTAGTGGAGCGAGTGGGCAAGATGCAGCAAGGGGATTAGAACAATTCGTTCAAATGTTGGCGACAGGAAAGGTAGACATGGATGCATGGACAACATTACAGGAAACTATGCCATACGCTTTAAATAAAACGGCTGAGGCATTCGGGTTTACTGGAGAATCTGGTAAAGCGGCGACTCAGGAACTATATGACGCATTAAAAAGCGGAAATATAACATTCGACGAATTTAACAGTCAAATAGTGAAATTAAACGATGGTGTAGGTGGCTTTGCTGAACTTGCTCAAGATGCAACCGGAGGAATAGCGACATCATGAGGTAACTTGAAGAACGCAATCGTTGTCGGGGTTTCCGATATGATAGGCATGATAGACGAGTCCTTAGCTAGCTTTGGTGGTATTTCTGGAGTGCTGGATCGAGCTAAGGCAGTGGTGAATAATACTTTTGGTGCAATCAATTCATTTATTCCCAAGGTTATCGATGGATTTCAAAAAGTATATAACGCAATCAAACCGTGGATTCCAACCATCGGAGAAGTAAAGTCCGTATTTACAACTACATTCCAAGCGATTAGTGACTTTGTACAACCAATTCTAAACACTATAGTCGAATTCATCATGACAACTTGGGGTAATTTAGTCCAATGGTGGCAACAACACGGTGAAATGATTGTACAAGGCGCTCAAAACATGATGAACTTTATTTGGAACATCATGCAAGCTATTTGGCCAGTGATCCAATCCTTGATTGTCAGCACATGGGACGCTATAAAAGGCACAATTCAAGGTGCTATTGATGTTATAACCGGAATCATTCAATTCTTTAGTGCGCTATTTACTGGTAATTGGAGTGCTTTATGGGATTCTGTTAAACAGATTGTAAGTGGCGCTGTTCAATTCGTTTGGAATTTAATTCAGGTAATCTTTGTCGGTAGAATAATTAAAGCTGGAAAAACGTTATTAAATAGCTTAAAGTCAATCGTAACTTCGTTATGGAATGGAATTAAATCTTTATTCACTAATGGGGTTAATACAATAAGCAATGTTATTAACGCTGGTTTTAATGCAATTAGAAACATTGTTTCCAGCGTGATGAGTGGCGTTCGTTCCATCATATCTAACATATGGCATGGCATTAAAGGAACGGTAACCTTTAGCACGTATGAGTGTACTTTTTGAAATTCCAGTCATTTCCGTGACTTGTTTGTATGAATGATTTTCTAAGAGCTTTAAAGCATGTTCAATCTGCTTTTTACTGTACTTTTTCGGACGTCCTTCTCTAAAACCAGTTTTTTGTTTAGCAAGTGCTTTGCCCTCTTGCGTACGTTCCACAATCATATCGCGTTCAAACTCGGCAAAAGCTAACATGACACTTAATATTAGCCGTCCAGTAGGGGTATCTTCAATTAGTCCCATATTTAATACATGGACCTTAATTCCCTTTTCAAACAATGATTTGACTGTATTAATCCCGTCTGCTGTTGTCCTTGCAAAACGGTCCAACTTTGTAACAACTAGAGTATCTCCTTCTTTTAATACGTTAAGAAGTTTGTTAAATTCGGGACGATCCGTTTTTGTACAGGTAAATTTGTCTGCATAGATTTTGTCGCAACCTTCTTTTTTCAAGGCTTGTAGCTGGGCTTCTAAATCTTGGTGTAATGTACTAACTCGAGCATACCCATATTTCATTATGTAATTCCCTTCTTTTCTCATTTATTTATGGTACTAAGTTTTGACACCTTTATAACGTTGCTAATACAACAACCGCAATATCGGTGTCAATACTTCTGAGTTATGACACCATTAGTTTTGATGAAAAAAAAAGTCGATATTTTAAAACGACTTTTATATAACTTACTGAGTGAAGTTGATTTACTTTTTGTCAATGAATTGTTGGTAAAATGGGCTTCCACACATTTGTGTTATTTTTTGATTTGAAATCCCCCTCCTCTTTTGGTGTACATTCGACACTATCACCTTAAATTATTTAACGACCATATCTTATCTCTAATCTTTAAATATCTAGCGTGTACACCGTTCGATACTGTTGGTATTAACTTCAGTTGAACCTCCAAAATCAAACCAAAACCAAGCATCAAAAGAACAAAAGATGAGTATTTTTACTTTTCCTCTCTCCTTTTACAAAGTGATTTTTACAAAAATTTAAAAATTCCAGTATCTACCCTCGATTGTAAAGCTAATTTCACGTAAAGTTTACTTGACGTGAAATTAGCTTTACATTTATAATGTTTTATGAAGGGGGTGATGATCATTTGAAAAATAAGGTTTCTTATTATAGAAAGAAATACGGTTATTCCCAAGAAAAGCTAGCTGAAAAATTAGGGGTCTCTAGGCAAACTATTATATCTATTGAAAAAGAAAGATATAATCCCTCTCTTCCATTAGCGTTGATAATAGCTGAAGCTTTCCGATGTAAGGTAGAAGAAATTTTTTTCTTAGAGGAGGACGATTATAAATAATCAAATAAGGAGGTTATTCTTAATGAAATCAAAAATGGGAAATTTAGTTACAGGAGTTATTTTACTAATTCTAAGTATTTATACTATTGTTAATGAATTGATCGGAAATGATACTGAATTATTATTTTTAGGAATTCTAATTTTTTCAATAGCAGTTATGTTTCTATCTTTGGCTTATCTACATAACCAATTTAAAAAGAAAGACGAAAGAATGAAAATGATACGTGAAAGGGCAATGTTTTATTCATATTTTGCGATAATGGTTTATTATTTTATATTCATAATACTATTAGGCTTGAACCTAATTAATTTAAGTCCGATAGAAACAATTGAAATTTTGGCTTCTTTAACTATTATTACAGTCTTTTTATCTCAAGTTGTTCTATCCAAAATATACTAAATGATTAGGAGAGATCTCATATGGAATATATTGATTTTATTTATCAATTACTATTTATCATCTTTTTAATGACTATTGGACAATTTTTATTTAAATATAAAAAACACAAAAAAAAGAAACGCATGTAAGATGACATGCGTCAGCTTGTAGACAAAGTCCCTAACTAGTGGCCAAATCTACAGGTTTTTTTTGTATAATAGGGATAGAATTCTTGGTTAACGGGGG
>CADBNU010000440.1 GCA_902796085.1 Heyndrickxia coagulans | reverse complement strand
CTATTACTAAATATCCACATTGGTCGATTCACCTCTATGGAAAGAAAGAGGCAAAAGTTAACCGAAAAATGGGACATGTAACAATACTAACTGATAACATCGAAGAAACACTAATAGAAATTGAAGCTTCTGGCATTTGGTCAGAATGAGGAAAAGGAGATTTGAAAATGATTGAACGTTATACTCGTCCAGAAATGGGAGCAATTTGGACTGAAGAAAATAAATTTAAAGCTTGGCTTGAAGTTGAGATTTTAGCGTGTGAAGCATGGGCTGAACTTGGAGTTATTCCAAAAGAGGACGTAGTGAAATTGCGTCAAAACGCTTCATTTGATATTAACCGTATTTACGAAATTGAACAAACAACGAAACATGATGTAGTAGCATTTACTCGCGCTGTTTCTGAGACGCTTGGGGAAGAAAGAAAATGGGTTCATTACGGACTGACTTCAACAGATGTTGTAGATACTGCCCTCTCTTATTTAATTAAACAAGCAAACAACATTCTACGAAAAGACATTCAAAACTTTATTGATGTATTAACAGCCAAGGCAAAAGAACATAAATATACGGTGATGATGGGGCGCACTCATGGGGTACACGCAGAACCGACAACATTTGGATTAAAACTTGCCTTATGGCGTGAAGAAATGTTACGCAATCTAGAACGATTTGAAAGAGCAGCAAAAACGATTGAGACAGGTAAAATTTCAGGAGCTGTTGGAACATACGCCAACATCGATCCATTTGTAGAGCAATACGTTTGTGAAAAATTAGGTCTAACGCCAGCACCAATTTCAACTCAAACATTGCAACGTGATCGCCATGCAGAATACATTGCAGCATTAGCTCTAATTGCAACTTCCATTGAGAAATTCGCAACGGAAATTCGAGGATTGCAAAAATCCGAAACTCGTGAAGTTGAAGAAGGATTTGCAAAAGGACAAAAAGGTTCATCAGCAATGCCGCATAAACGCAATCCAATCGGATCAGAAAACATGGCTGGAATTGCTCGTGTAGTACGTGGACATGTGATCACAGCTTACGAAAATGTTTCTTTATGGCATGAGCGTGATATTTCTCATTCATCAGCAGAACGTATCATTATTCCTGATACAACGATAGCACTTAACTATATGTTGAACCGTTTCAGCAATATCGTGAAAAACTTAACCGTTTTCCCAGAAAACATGAAACGCAATATGGACGCTACGTTCGGACTAATTTATTCACAGCGTATTCTTTTAGCATTAATCGATAAAGGATTATCTCGCGAAGAAGCTTATGATACTGTTCAACCATTAACGGCAAAAGCTTGGGATGAACAAAGACATTTCCGTCCGCTTGTTGAAGCAGATGAAAAAATCAGTTCACTTTTATCTAAAGAAGAAATTGATGATTGTTTCGATTACAACTGGCATTTGAAAAATGTTGATTTGATTTTTGAACGTTTAGGATTAAATGATTAATCGGTACAGTAAAAGGCGAAGCCATTGAAAAATTTAAATTATTGGGGGAACGGTTATGGAAAAAGGTGCGCTGTTATACGAAGGAAAAGCGAAACGCTTATATGCAACAGATGTGGAAGATGTTTTGTTTGTTGAGTATAAAAACAGTGCGACAGCCTTTAACGGGCTGAAGAAAGCAGAAATTGAGGGGAAAGGAATATTAAATAATAAAATTTCTACCCTGATTTTTGAAAAATTAAAACAGCATGGTATCGAATCTCACTTTATTAAGAGTGTATCTGAACACGAACAACTAGTAAAAAAAGTGGATATCATCCCCCTTGAAGTGGTTGTTCGCAATATATCAGCAGGTAGCTTCGCTGAAAGGCTTGGCATTGAAGAAGGAACAAAGTTAAAACGTCCGATTGTTGAGTTTTACTATAAAAATGACGCATTAAAAGATCCTTTGATTAACAACGAACATATTGACATACTTGGGATTGCATCAAAAGAAGAAGTTGAAACGATTACTAACAATGCATTTAAAGTGAATGAAGCATTGAGGAAAATATTTGAAGAAATCGGTGTCGTATTAGTTGATTTTAAATTGGAATTCGGTCGTGATAAAGAAGGCAACATCTTGCTTGCGGATGAAATCTCTCCAGATACTTGCCGACT
The DNA here is from genome assembly GCA_902796085.1 of Heyndrickxia coagulans. Classification (GTDB taxonomy): domain Bacteria; phylum Bacillota; class Bacilli; order Bacillales; family Caldibacillaceae; genus Pallidibacillus; species Pallidibacillus thermolactis. The sequence continues at coordinate 661 of CADBNU010000440.1, read as the reverse complement.
CTGGGATGCGGAAACGAATGAAAAGCTGGATAAAGACGTATTTAGACGTAATCTTGGTAGTTTAACAGATGTTTATAACATTATTCTTTCTAGACTTGGAGGAAAGTGATATGAAAAAAGTTAAAATTTACGTTACGTTACGTGAAAGTGTATTAGACCCACAAGGCTCTGCAGTAAAAGGATCTTTAGTAAATATGGGATATAAAGAAGTTGAGGACGTACGTATCGGTAAATATTTAGAAGTATTAATTTCAGATACTGAACGTGATATTGACGCATTGGTAAAAGAAATGTGTGAGAAGCTGCTGGCAAACACTGTGATTGAGGATTATCGCTTTGAAGTCGAGGAGGCTAATTAATCATGAAATTTGCTGTACTCGTATTCCCAGGGTCGAACTGTGATATCGACATGTATCATGCAATAAAGGACGAACTAGGTGAAGAAGTAGAATATGTTTGGCACGATGCAACAGATTTAAGTAAATTTGATGCGATTTTAATTCCAGGAGGATTCTCATACGGGGATTATCTCCGTTGTGGAGCCATGGCAAGTCAGTCAAATGTTATGAAAGCAGTGAAAAAGGCGGCAGAAGAAGGAAAACCAGTTTTAGGAGTTTGCAACGGATTCCAAATTTTAACGGAAGCAGGTTTGCTACCAGGG
>CADBNU010000439.1 GCA_902796085.1 Heyndrickxia coagulans | reverse complement strand
TATTCTCCTGTTTGTTTATATTCTTTTATCTTTTCTCCAATAAACTTAAATCCTGTTAATGTGTCGAGAGTTTTTAATCCAAAGCTTTCGGCAATTGCCCGCCCAATTTCTGACGTTACGATCGTTTTTAATACAATACCATTTTCCGGTAAATTCCCTTTTTCTTTCTTTTGGGATAATAGATAATGAAGCATAATCGCACCTGTTTGGTTACCTGTTAAAACAATGTACTCACCTTGATTATTTTTTACAGCAACACCTAATCGATCTGAATCAGGATCCGTTCCTAATAAAATATCAGCATTAATCTCTTTGCCGTACTGAATAGCCAATTCAAATGCTGCATGCTCTTCTGGATTTGGCGATTGAACCGTTGAAAAGTTAGGATCTGGGTGTTCTTGTTCTTTTACAACCGTCACATTTTGAAAACCGAACATTTTTAAACCTTTTTGGATTAACTTGTTTGCTGTCCCATGAAGTGGTGTAAATACAATTTTGAAATCATTTTTAACTTTTTCAATCACTTCACGATTTAATTGAATTTTTTGAACATAGTCAAGGTAGATATCGTCAACTTCTTCACCAATGTATTGCAATAATCCATTTTCTAAAAGGTCTGCTTCATCAGCAACTTCTAAAGACAACTCATTTTCAACTTGGTTAACATATGAAATAAGTTCATCCGCTTCTTTTGGAGGAAGTTGCCCACCATCATCACCATATACTTTATATCCATTGTACTCTGGCGGATTATGACTGGCTGTAACCATGACTCCTGCTGCTGCACCAAAATGTCTTACAGCAAAGCTAAGCTCTGGTGTTGGTCGCAATTCTTTAAATAGGTAAGCTTTAATGCCGAGTTTTCCAACCGTTTTGGCTACTTCTAAAGCAAACTCACTTGATTTATATCTCGGATCATAACTAATTACAACACCGCGTTTTGCACTTTCCTCACCTTTACTCAGTAAATATTGAGCAAGTCCAAATGACGCTTTTCGGACTGTATAAATATTCATTCGGTTTGTACCAGGTCCAATTTCTCCACGCATACCACCTGTACCGAACTCTAAATTTTTGTAAAACAATTCTTCCATTGCTTTTTCATCATTTTTAACTTTGTTTAGGTGGTCTTTTAATTGTTGATCAAGGCCGTCGAAATTTAACCATTTTTCAGCAATCTCTTTCCAGTTCATGACATTCCTCCATTAAAATTCTCTCTTTTTCTAACACTCACAAATGTATTATATCAGAGTTTTAGTGGATTTTGTACGGAGCCCCTTTTTCCAAACTTAATCGAAATGAAACTACTAAACAATTTTGATATAATCTTTGGCTACGGAAAATGAAAAGATAAAAGAATTATTGCTCAAAATAGCAATGATTCTTTTACTTTTTAGTTGCACTTAAAATAGCTACTTTTTCTCTAGCAATTGTTGCTCCTACCAATAAATTAACTGTTTCTACTGCTCCACCTAATTCTTTAACATATTTTTTAATTTTAGTTCATTTAGCAACAGGAATAGCGTTCATTACCAGTAATTCAGCAATAGTTAAACTACACCCCCACTACCCGAATAGCTGTGTAAGTATAGGTGCTACTTCTCCTATATTTGGACTGTAAATTTTTGAAGATACCTTTGTTCTGCAAAAGATTGATTAAAAACTCCAGAAGAAGAAAAATGAGTTGCTGGCCCTCAATGAAAAAGTTCCTAATGAAATCAAAGTTGTTGATGTGTACCTCCACAGTGGACTTTCCCCACCTAGATAGTCGTCATGCCTGGCGCACATAAAAAAAGACTCGCTTTTGCGAGCCTAATTATAAATCTTTTAAAAGACGTTCCAGTTCTTCCAGTAGGACAGTTGCATTATTATACTTTTCATCTTTTGCACCATATAACAATACAACTTTGTCTTTTTTAGCAATTTGAGCTATTTTTTGAACTATTTTTCTTTTCGTAGCATCCGTTTGTAGTTCTTCTAAATATTTGATTCGAAACGTCTCAAAACGTTCGGTCTTATGACCAAACCACTTTCTTAGTTCGTGGCTAGGGGCAACTTCTTTAAACCAATAGTCAATATTTGCTTCCTCTTTTTTAACACCTCGCGGCCATAGACGGTCAACTAAAATCCGTACTTGATTCGTTTCTGAAGGCTTTAATTCATGATATATTCGTCTGATAGTAATTTGTGACATAACCATCTACCTTTTTATTACTGTTTAATACTCCCCGCAGTAACTCCACCAATAATATACCGTGATAAAAACATATATATTAAAAGTAAAGGTATTATTGTAAGTGAGATCCCTAAGTACATACTACCAAATTCCGTTCTATAAACATCAGTTTTTAGTAATTGAACGAGCATTGGGAGAGTATACATGCTTTCGTCATTTAATAAAATTAATGGCATTAAAAAGTTATTCCATTGTGTAACAAAACTAAAAATTCCCATAGTAGCTAATGCTGGTTTCATTTGTGGCAAAATAATCCTGTGGAAAATCTTCCATTCTCCTGCACCGTCTATTCTTGCGGAATCAGGTAAGTCAGGATGGTAAATTGTCTCCAAGTATTGTTTCATAAAGAACACAGTAGCTGGAGAGGCAATGGCTGGAATTATTAATGGAATAAAACTATTTAATAGTCCAAGTTGACTCATAAACTGGTAAAACCCTACTAGACTTACTTGGGTTGGGATCATGATTAGCCCTAGTATGATTGCATAAGCAATTTTTTTCCCTTTAAAATTATATGCAACTAATGCATAGGCTGCTAGTGAAGAGAAATACAAGCTCAAAATAGTTGATCCTGCCGCAATTATAAAACTATTTGTTATACCGTTAAAAACATCAAATCCTTTTTCTACCAAAACATTCCAGTTATATATTAAATTATCACCAGGAATGAGTGATGGACCTTGTTTAATTTGTTCTGCTGACCTAGTGGCATTGGCAATGACAATCCAAAAAGGTATAATACTTAGGATTGTGAGAATACCATAAAAAATATAAATTAATGTCCTCTGGATCCGTAGTTGTTTACTGACACCCATTCTCATCCTCTTCCTTTCTGACCTCGGTCTCTAAACATTCTAAACACAACAAAACTAAATATGATGGAGATGATGAGCAATATGACTGAGGCTGTTGATGCAACATTCATCGCTCGGCTCCCTTGGAATGCCTGTTTGTAAATAAAGGTCATAATGGTTTCAACACTGTTATTAGGCTGTCCGTTTGTTAAGAGTAATGGAATATCAAACATTTGTAATCCACCAATCATTGATGTTATTAAAATATAAATGATCATCGGTTTCATTAATGGAAGTGTTATTTTAAAGAATGTTTGCCTCTCATTTGCTCCATCTACACGAGCTGCTTCAAATAAAGACTCATCAAT
>CADBNU010000438.1 GCA_902796085.1 Heyndrickxia coagulans | reverse complement strand
TTTTCTAACATACGGCTAGCACAAGTTGTACGTACGTCTTTTGTAACGATATTATCTTTGATTCCAATAGGCATTCCAAAAAGAAGATTATTTGCTTCTTCTGCACTATGTTTTTCATCTAATTCTTTTGCCTTTGTACGGGCATTTTCCTCATCAAGAGTAATGAATGCCTTTACTTTATCTTCCACTTCATTTATACGCTTAAACGATTCATCAACTAAATCAGAAACTGTAATCTCCTTTTTATGAAGTAACTCTTGTAAATCTTTTAATTTATGATCAAATAGTCCCAAGTTTTTCCCTCCTTACTCAATAATCGATGGAACACGAATTTGTCCATCTTTTTGATCTGGTACATTTCTTAGTAATTCCTCACGTGGTAAACCTGGTTCAGCCACATCCTCACGCATCACATTTTTCATATCTAAAACATGAGACGTTGGCTTCACATTTGCAGTATTAACTTCATTTAACTGTTCTGCTAAACCAATAATCTCATCTAACTGTGTTGTAAATTTTTCAATCTCCTCTTCAGTAAATGTAAGACGAGATAAATGCGCCACATGTTGAACATCATCTTTAGAAATTCTAGACACTTAATTCACCTCCAAAATAATTAAACAACGTAGTCTGTTACATACTATTGCTTTTAAGCAAACTAATTTATATTTTATCATGTTTTGGCTGTTTTCAGAAATACTGTAGTGAAAATCTTTTATTTTCCTATAAAAATTTAAGAGAATGCCGATTATGTAACTGCAATTTAAAACGACTGAGACTTCCTTAATAAAAAAAGAAGATCGCTTTTTTCTAGCAATCTCCCCTCTTATCTTCTCAATTTACCTTTTGAAAAAAGTTTTTTTAGAATATTCTCTTTTTGAGATTTCGAACTTACTTTTTCCTGTTTTGGCGATTCGGGTGCTTCTGTATCTTTAACGTAAATTTCATCTTTTTCAATAGCATAATGATCATAAGTTAATACGAGACCAATATCTGTATCACTTTCTTTATTTTCGACGATAGTAAAAGGAATATTGTTTTGATTTGCAACTTTAATATATTTTCTTAAAGTATCATAGGGAATAGCTCCATTTAACAGTAATTTTGTCTTAGGATGAGCAATCATTTCCTTTTCCACTTCACTGTATACTTTTGACTCGTATACTTGATGAATTGTCAGAGCAATAACAATTCGTTCACGAATGGTTCCTAAAAACTTCTTTCGTTCGGCAGGGTTAATTTCCTTTTTTCCATATATCCCCTGTTCTAAATACTCATCTAACTTTGATTTTCTTTGTGACATGTAATTTATTCACCCTTACACAGTATTATATCTTTTGTAGTATATGCAAAATTTGAATACAATAAGCTTCTCCATGTGAAAAACATTACGTTCACAATTTCACAATTACAGTTTACCATAATTTGAATCTATATATAATTCTTCTCAATGAAAAACAGGCTGATGTTCATAAATTCTCAGCCTGTTTTTTACTCAATTTAATTAAAACTGTTCCGCAATTGATTTAGCTTGCATATGAAGAAGTAAGTAATCAGGCCCCCCTGCTTTCGAATCGGTTCCAGACATATTAAAGCCACCAAATGGCTGATATCCAACAATTGCACCTGTACAACCACGGTTAATATACAAGTTTCCAACATGGAAGTCTTCTTTCGCTTTTTCAATATTATAACGGTTATTAGATATAACCGATCCTGTTAAGCCGTATTCAGTATTATTCGCAATCTCAATTGCTTCTTCAAAACTTTTTGCTTTTGTAAAGGCAACAACTGGACCAAAAATTTCTTCCTGCATGATTCTTGCTTCTGGATCAAGATCTGCAAATACTGTTGGCTGTACAAAATAACCTTTTGAATCATCGCCTGTACCGCCCACAATTAATTTCCCTTCTTGCTTACCTATTTCGATATATTTTGTTATTTTATCAAAAGCCGCTTGATCAATAACAGGGCCAACAAAAGTTTCACGTTTTGCTGGATCACCAACAATTAACTCTTTCGTTAGTTCAACCACTCGGTTTAATACTTTATCATACATATCTTCAACGATAACCGCTCGAGAACAAGCGGAACATTTTTGCCCAGCAAAGCCGAAAGCAGATTTTACAATCGATTCAGCTGCCAATTCTAATTCGGCGTCACTATCTACAACAATCGTATCTTTTCCACCCATTTCCGCAATGACGCGTTTTAACCAAATTTGTTCTGGTTGGACGATGGAAGCCCTTTCATATATTCTAGTACCAACTTCCCGTGAACCTGTAAAACTAATAAATCTTGTTTTTGGATGATCAACTAAATAGTCTCCTATTTCTGATCCACTACCAGGGATATAATTTACTACCCCTGCAGGAAGACCTGCTTCTTCTAACACTTCCACAAATTTAGCAGCAATGACTGGCGTTGCTGAAGCTGGTTTCAATAATACTGTATTTCCAGTTACAATAGGCGCTACTGTTGTGCCGACCATAATTGCAAAGGCAAAATTCCAAGGTGGAATGGTCACACCAACACCTAGTGGTATATACCCATATGTGTTATTTTCACCAGGTCTTGACAGTACTGGTGCACCATCTTTTAATTCTAACATTTGCCGTCCGTAATACTCCATAAAGTCAATTCCTTCAGCAATATCCGCATCGGCTTCATGCCAAGGCTTTCCTGCTTCTTTCACTAATAAAGCACTAAATTCATGTTTTCTATTACGAACGATATGGGCAGCTTTAAATAATATTTCAGCGCGCATTTCAGGTTTTGATTTACGCCATGTTTCAAATGCTTTTAAAGCAACTTGCATTGCTTCTTCAGCATGTTCTTTCGTTGCCTTACCGACATATCCAATGACTTCTTCTTTATTTGCTGGGTTAATTGAAACAATTTTGTCATTTGTTTCAACTCGTTTTCCACCAATAATTAAGTCATAGGTTTCCCCTAAATAGCTTTCTACCTTTTTTAATCCTTCTAAAAAAGCCGCTTGATTTTCCTTTTTCGAGAAGTCTGTAAAAGGTTCGTGTGCATATGGTTTCATCATGTCTCCCCCTTATGTAACATTTTGAATAGAAGGACTATTCACTATTTATTTTACCTTCTTCACAATTAACCTTCAAATTATTTACTAGTTTCATAGAAGTAAATGCACAAATGGTTTGTTTTTTAACAAAATCAAGCTAACATTGATACAACCTAGCATTTCATATGCTACTTAAAATAAGCCTGAAATACCCGTTGAGCAACATGGGATCCAATCGTATAACTAAACGGTTGACTTCCGTAAAATGCATGGGGAACAATGACAGAAATTGCAATTTCTGGGTCATCATATGGTGCATAACCAACAAAAGAGGAATGATTTGTTTCTACTCCCTTTTCAAAACGACCATTATCGACATAATAGGACTGAGCCGTTCCTGTTTTACCTGCAACATCATAGGGTTCACCAGAAAAATATCTTCTTGCTGTTCCTTGTGAACCATGGGTAACTTGCCAAAAACCCTGCTGTACTCGTTCAATCCATTCTTGTTTCATATCAACACGGTTTAATATTGTCGGTTGAAACTCCTTAATCACGGTACTTATTCCATCTTTATCTAAATCAGCTGAACGAATTTCTTTGACTAACATTGGCTTTACTCGATATCCGTCATTAGCAATGGTGGCAACATACTGAGCTAACTGTAAAGGAGTATACGTATCAAACTGACCAATGGCAATATCCAAAAATGCAGCTTGTTGTGCAGGATCTGGGCTTGCTTTCATTCCTTCAATCTCTTCTTTAAAACCAATTCCTGTTGTCGTTCCAAGTCCGAATTGACTGAAATAATAACGAATCGTATTCACTTTCTCAGGATTAAGCGAGAAAAGACTTCCTGGAACATAACGTCCTTCCATAACATCTAATGCGATTAACCACATGTAGACGTTTGATGACCGTTCAAGCGCCTTTAATTCATCCATTACACCTAAAGCATTACCTCCAAATGAAGACTTTGTATTACCTGGTAAGATAAGCGGTGTATCGTTCTTTTGCTCTCCAGGTTTAAGAACTCCAGTTTGGTAGCCTGTTAGAACCATTGCCCCCTTTACCGTTGACCCTGCTTCAAATGCTTGTGTAAATGTTCCGTGTGAAAACTCTTCAAATTCCTTTGTTTCCCGATTATACCGTTTGCCAGCAAGAGCTAAAATTTCACCGGTTCTTGGATCCATAGCAACTACGAACATTCGATCTAATGTTTCGGTTCTTGGAAATTGAATTGCGCGCAATAATTCCTCTTGAATAATTTGTTCAATTTCTTGTTGGAAATTGATATCAATAGTTAAAAATAAGTCTCTACCCGGTTCACCTTCAGATATGATTTCAGAACTAACCACTTTCCCACGATTATCTGTAATAACTTTTTCTTGAATTTTTGAACCACTTAACACATCTTCGTAAAGCTCCTCTAAATAACTTGCTCCATAGCGATCATTCAAGGCATAACCTTTTGCAGAATAATAATCTAACTTCTCTGGAGGAAGACCTTCTTTCATTCGTCCAAGCACACTTTGAAACACTTGCCCATAAGTATAATCCCTTTGCCAATCAGTCGTTGTTGAAATGCCCGGTAAGTTATCTAGATTTTCACTGACACTAGCAAATTCTTCATCTGTCACTCCTTCATTTTTTATAATCGATGGGGTTAATGCGACAGCAGATCTCATATTTTGATAAATGGCAGCAACGTTTCCATTAATAGTTTCGATTTCTTCCTCTGTTATACGTTCTAGTATTTTCTTATATAACTCCTGTTCAGATAATTCTTGTTTCTTAATTAAAGCTTCCTCTTCTTTTGTAATTTTCTCATTTCCATTATGATGTTTTAAAATCCATATTTCTTTTTTGACCCAGGCAGGAACGTTTTCAATGTCTTCTTGATTCATTTGAATGTATTCGGAAAGTTGTTCAGCTGTATTTAATATATCTATTGGTTGTGGATTTTTAGGAGGCGTATAAGTTATCGCTTTTTGAGGCACATTATAAACTAATGCATGACCATTCCGGTCATAAATTTCTCCCCGTGGGACCGGGTGATAAATGATGTGATCGTCCGTCCGTTCAATTTGCTCTACATAATCCTTACCTTGTACCATTTGCACATAACCTAGACGAAGAACTAAGATTGAAAATAAAAAGAATACAACAACAAACAATAAATTAGCACGTAATAGCATTGTACGATTTTGTTTCTTTTTCTTTCTTTCCATTTCACCCATAGGCACTCTTCCTTTTTTAGTAATCACTAAAACTATTCATATGTTTTAAATAGAATTGTATGACGATAACAATAGATTTACAATCTAACTTAAGAGCATGTTTATTAAACTATCTATTCTACACTTTTCGCTTAATTCCTTTTTTAAACTTTGTTCTTCATTTAAACTAATAAATAATAACAATGGTTAACAACCTAGAACTTCCTTAAAACCCGAACAATAATTAATTAAATATAATATTATGTTCGATTTTTATATTGACAATAACTTGTATTAGTTGTTAATAT
>CADBNU010000437.1 GCA_902796085.1 Heyndrickxia coagulans | reverse complement strand
TTATTACTCTTGGCATATCGAATAAGGGCTGGGTTACGATTATGACATTACTAATCACAATAGGTTATTATATAATAGTTGGTAGTACTAAGAATGAATATTTGAGACTACTGCTATCGCTTTTTACATTCTCAATTTGGGTGTTCTATGCGATATCAACTAATAGCAAGTTTTTAAATAACAAGTTTGCGAATTTCCTATCTGGGATTAGCATGGAAATGTATTTGGCCCAGATGATAGTATTTAGAGGTGTACAAATGTTGCATCCTGAAAACTTTATTCAGAATGATACATTGTTATACATTGTCGTTTCTCTATTGACCCTTGTGTTACTTGTTCCATTTACATATATAACAAAAAAATATGTCGTGGACAAGGTGGTTAATAGACTCATAAAGAAAGCGTAAAAATGGACAATACCCAGGTAAGTAAAAAGCAGAAGTTATTTTTTTCTTTGGTTTCATACATCGCAGGCATCGTTCAAAAATTGCGCAACCTGCGTTGGCGAATGAAGGGATATGATGTTCATCCTTCAACAATAATGGAGCGAAACATTAGTTTGGACAAGCTTTACCCTGCCGGAATCCATATTGGGAAAAATTGTCTGATTGGTGCTGGTACAATGATTCTCAGCCATGATCATTGCAGAAGAGGGGGCGATAATATAGATGCACAGGATGTGACAAATCCCTTACTGCTTGACACTTATATTGGCGATAGGTGCTTCATTGCTACCAGATCATTGATATTGCCTGGAGTGAAAATTGGTAATGAATGTATAGTAGGGGCGGGATCTGTGGTCACAAAAAATGTTCCTGATAACAGCATAGTGGCAGGAAACCCTGCCAAGATTATTAGAACCGGAATTAGAATGAGCGAAAGGGCTACGTTACTTAACTGGTCAGTGGACAGAGGCTATTTTGAAATGTAAATCCACTAAGTAATAGAGAATAGATATATTGTAAAAAGAATTCAATATTATTAATTATGTCGAAAAGAATACTACTCGTGCGTTCCACACATGGGGACCTAGATATTAAAGGTTACAATGTACAGCAACTAGGTTTGGGTAAGGCCTTTGTTGATTTGGGATACAATTATGATTTCATCACATTTAAAAGAGATAAAACAAAATGTATTGAAACAGTTTTCTATGAGAAAAATGGTATTAAAGCAAGGTGCATAGAAAAGCCCCGCACAAGAATTCTAAGATGGGGGATTAACAAAGAAATCTGCCAGAAATTTTTTTTAAGTCAATATGATTTGATAATATGTCAAGAATATTATCAATTACAATCGTATTTAATGGCGAGAAATTCACCCAATGTTGTATTATATTCTGGGCCTTATTACAACATGTTTTTGCCAAAATTCATTTCACCTTTCTATGATTTCCTTATTGGACCCAAACTTAACAAACTGGTGAAGGTGATTTTTGTCAAATCTGTCTTGGCCAAAGAATTTTTGGAAAAGAAGGGTTATAGAGGTCTGATGAATGTGGGAGTTGCTCTTGATACTTCTCGTTTTGATAATGTAGATATAGCTCCTGATACACAAAAGTTAGTTTCATACATGCAGGAAAACGAATGTATTCTATATGTGGGAGCTCTAAGTGATCGCAAGAATTATCCGTTTATGTTGGAATTGTATGCTAAATTGCTAGAAAAACGGCCTAATTTGAAGTTTGTTGTGATTGGTAAGAGTGTTAGTTCGTTTTGGCATAAACTTTTTGGTGGGAAAGATAAAGACTATGAAGAGAAGTGTATGCGTCATATACCCGAACATGTAAAGAAGGGGATTATGCGTGTTCAGCGCATAGATAATCCACAACTGAAGTATATTTATCCTAAGACAAAAGCATTTTTATTACCTTCAAAATTGGAAATATTTGGTATGGTGCTTTTGGAAGCCTTATATCTTGGCGCTCCTACAGTAACAAGCCGGAATGGAGGCTCGTTGACACTTTTGGGGCGTAGTGGCAAATATGGTCAGATTGTCGATGAATTCAATGTTGACAAGTGGGCTGAGGCAGTTTTGCGATATTTAGATAATGGTGATTATGCCGAGTCCGTCAAAACTGAAGGACAGAAAAGGGTTAATGATGAATTCATGTGGAGTATAATTGCTAAAAAAATGATTAATAAATGTAAAGAGGAAGGGTTGTTGAAGGATTAGTGTATTGAATGGAAAAAACATTCTTACTAAATGGCAAGAAAGATTATTACCCTGTTATTTCTTATTGTCGGCCTCTCGTTTTTTGTATTAACACCGGTGGAATGCAAAAAACGAGAGATGAAACAGGATGTTGTTTATGTCCAGCAAAAAACCAATCTGAAGAGAATTCTTAAAAAGAAGAACAGGCGCTTTATCATAGAAAACCAACATGATTTGAGCGGCAAGACAATAAATGTGGGTAAAAATAGCGTGCTGGAGTTTGATGGTGGCAGTTTTCAGAATGGAGCCATCAACGGGAATGGGACTAGGGTAGCATATAACAGGCCATTCTTTGGAGAGAATCTTACCATTCAAGGTTGTTGTATTATTGATAAGGATGTCATTGAAGATGTTGATGTTTTTACTGTTGTGCATCACACTCAAAGAGAGATTCAAGGTTTGTTCGATCTATCCGGGGGAATACCGATTTCTTTCTCTAAAGGGATATATCGCGATGTTACTCCTGTTGTAATTAGGAATAACATCGAAGCTGATTTTAATAATTCAACGTTATATGCTAATGTAACAAACAAGAAATCGTCCACAGTGTTTAGTTGCGGAAAGCAGAACTGCAAGGATTACCTTGATTATGTCCATATTAAGAATTTACAAATCGATGGTGGCATTGAAAAAACTGAGGCTAAACAGAAATTGCCTGAGAACAGACCTTCTCCGTGCATACAATTGTTCTATGTTAATGATATCGTTCTAGACAATGTTGATATTTCCCAATTTAATCCGGGAACGGAGGATTT
>CADBNU010000436.1 GCA_902796085.1 Heyndrickxia coagulans | reverse complement strand
TGGGAGAGCGCTACACTGGCAGTGTAGAGGTCAGCGGTTCGAGCCCGCTATGCTCCACCAAAGGAAAACCCTCGGATGTTCCGGGGGGTTTTTATTTACAATAAGTTAAAAGGAACAACGACTTGAAACATCACTGCTCCTTTTTCCACTTTATACAAGACCATGATATACAACCACTAATAATTAGGATATTTCTTTAAATGAAACTTTAAGTTCGAAAAGTTATTATTGATGAAATAACGGGAGATTATGATCAAGAAGGGATGGACTTTATGCTAGAGTTCATCCCTTAACGTTATCTATGGAGTTTGACTAAAGTTTTTTTTAGTCTTTTCTTTCTTATGTATACAATTGGCTTTTGTATTCAGCATTTTTAGCTCTTTATACAAGCGTTTGATTTATCATGCAACATCGATTAACCCTTAAACTAGCGCTCTACCGTCTGTTCCTTTCTTTATTGGAGGTATATCAGCTCTTACTCCGTCATGTTCTATTTCAATAACACCAAGAAAACCGGTAATTTTCGAAGTATCCGACATAACAGGAAAATATTTCTCTAGCTCTTGGAAATTTCCAACTCGTTCAGTTAAATAATAGTACATTTGACGAGAAGGTAATACCAAGAATCCCCCAGCTAAATCACCTTCTAACATACCAAGTTTAAGTCTGTTTATTGCTCGATGACTTGAAGCTATGTTTCCTGTTTCCCATTCAACACCAAAATACTTTCCATCACTTAATTCTAAGGAAGAGTCAATCTTTCTATTTTTGATCGACTTCTTACTTACAATCTTTTCATCTTCCCAACCTAGCTGATTTAACTTCTCAATAAATGCATGTTTAATCGGCTTTACACCATTAGCTTGTTTGCGACAAACGAAGGTGACTTGATATTTGAACCATTTGGTGGAAGCGGTAACAACATATATCGCAGCCGAAATTCTAAAAAGACATTGGATTGGTATTGAAATAGGATCTGGTATCATCGTGGCCATCATTGTTTTCGCTTTTGAGGTTACTATTGCCACCTTTGTAGGTGTTGGGATTGTGTTAGGTGAAATCGTCAGTGCACTTACTTCATAGCCATGATCGGTGAATCAAGTATCCTAGCTTCGATCGGTTCCAGAATTCCTTGGCTAAACCGAGCTACGCCCAAAATGTTTGGTAATGCAGTGATTGCGGGAACGGACCAAAGCATAACAGATTACCTGAAAACAGGTATATTTAGTTTAAAACGAGCAATAGTGGCCGCTGCATTCGGTTTTTTCCTTAGCTTTGGCGGCTGGTACATAAGCAGCCATTTAGATGGCATTATAACTAAAATTAACGGACTCAGTCTTTCGACGGCATTCGAAATATTTGCTGATGGAACTGCTTCCGCACCAAAGACAATCGGTGATACCTCATTCGGTCAGTGGTTACAGAAGTTTGCCAGCAAATCAAATGGTAAAAAGTACGCCAGTGTTAGCTTTGAAGAGGAATCTTTGTTAAAGAACAGTATCCGAAGTAAATTTGGCGAAGAAGAAGGAAAACGAAAAATAGACTCCTTATTTCGAGCTGTTTACAACAAAGCGTACAAAGAAGATCCAACTAAAAAAGGTATTTTTGGTTTGCCTGATGACATTGTGGTTGATAACGGAAAAATCATTATTGTAGAGGAAGCAAAACTGTATTCCAAAGATGCCCTCAAAGATTTAGCTCTGTTAGCAGAGAATAAACCTCAACAATTTATAGAGGATGGTCTTCTCGTTAAAAATAGCAAAGGAAATGAATTTAATGCCTTTATTCAGTTATATAAACATAAAAATGCGATCGATTATCTAAATCAGCACTTGGATGACCTAATTATTCAAGAGAAAGCACGGGAACTTGGCATAACTCATAGAGCAGATAGTCGAATATTATATAAAGGTTCCCGGGCAGAGGATAAAGATATGAAAACGATTGTGGATACTTTTAAGAAAGAGCTTGGCATTGTTGTAAAATATCGCAAGGTTAAATTCGGGAAATGAGATATTGATTTCTTGGGTAAAAATGTGAAGGTATAAGGGGGATTGACTAAATGGATGAAAAAACTTATCTGGCTTATACCGGTTGGGGAAGATATCTGGTGGATGGATATTGGAACACGGCAATCAAAATATGTGAAAAACTATTAAAGCATTGGGAAGGAATCAAAGCCATCACCAATTACAAGGTGGGGGATATTGCAAGAGATATTAAATATTCATCTGAATTCATCCATCTCGCCGGGACCCGGTTAAAGAACTTTGACGCTTTTAACGTCGTTTTTTTTAATCCAATGGTACAGGAGGAGCCATATGTTCACCGCATGTTTATCAGTGATTCGGTCCTGTCAATTTCCGAGTATGATGGCGGGAAATATTTCAAGGAGAATCCAGCGTTAACCGGTCATTTTATCCAGGTGATGAAAGACATTTCCCGGATCAGGGAGATTCAAGAACTGTGGTTAGGCGACTTGCGGGCTGGTTTTATGGGAAATATCTATTTTCTTTACCGTCCGGAAAAAATCTATGACTATCGGGCCTCTTTGGAACCTCATCCAGAGTGGCAAGAGTTATTGGATCTTTTGGAAACTCACTTACCCAGGGAAGTCATTGTGGAAACGATTGTCCGGGAAATCGGAGAAAATCACGTGGAGGATTTGAATGACGGTAAGATTTTTGTGCGTTTTTACGGGGAGAACTTGTTTGATATAAAGGTGGATAAGACTGATTTATTGCATCAGATCCGGTATAAAGTGGAGAGTTATTTGGACGACAAGAACATAAAATTTAAACACCTCGTTTATTAGAAAACAAAAACAGCCTGCTGAAACGTTTCATTCCATGATCCAGTCCCCCAAATGTTTCAATTTTTTTCGGGGGACTTTATCTTTTTATATTTTAACCATCAAATATTCAGCATAATTTTATTATGATGAAATATTTCATTTAAAAGAGGAAAGTGGGGTGCGATCCGTTGTTTGAAATTGAAATCACCTCTCTCACGCTGACCGGACTGGGAATCGGGATTTTGGCAATCTCCTTGTTAACCCTTGCCATCAGGGTTTTGCTGATCTGTGTCAACAAAAATAAATCCTGAACGGCCCCCCTGAAAGCTGGTTAAACCGTCGATTTCCTCTCTCAGTTCCATAACCGGAAGATAAATGAAAATCAGAGATTACATTGTGGACAACCCTGATTATCCTTCAGACGTTTGCTTTGGATACACATGGGATAACCTAGAGGATAAATTGCGAAATTCCCGAAAGAAAAAGGAGCATCCGTATGGATACAAGTCGTCCGTTATCCCGTGAATCCATGGATTCGGTTTTTTGGAAGCGCAATTTCTGGTCCGGTT
>CADBNU010000435.1 GCA_902796085.1 Heyndrickxia coagulans | reverse complement strand
GGTTGGAGATGGTGTGAACGATGCACCAGCTCTTGCAGCTTCAACCGTTGGTGTGGCAATGGGTGGTGCTGGAACCGATACAGCCCTTGAAACAGCCGATATTGCTTTAATGTCTGATGATTTAAGTAAATTGCCATATACGATTAAATTGAGCCGCAAGGCTTTAGCAATTATTAAGCAAAACATTACCTTCTCTTTGGGCATTAAGGTGTTGGCGTTATTGTTAATTGTACCTGGTTGGTTAACGTTATGGTTAGCGATATTTGCCGATATGGGAGCAACATTAATCGTAACATTAAACAGCATGCGATTGCTAAAAGTAAAAGAATAGAATCATATGTAAAAGGGATAGCAGAACGTTATCCCTTTTTATGATAAAACTGTTATTTAGTTTTGGGTACCATTGGTGAATTGCATTTTATGTTTTTTCATCAATAAAAAGGGTTATTCTGAAAGAAATAAAAGGCAAAGATGAACAATGCGATTTGGAATGTAATGATTACCGGAATTCCATATTTGAATGATTTATGGTGGGTTTTATGCCGAAATCGCTTGCCGCCTAACAAAATCCCAACAGAGCCGCCCAACAACGCAATATTAAATAATGTTTTCTCTTTAATTCTCCACTCCCCTTTGATAGCCCTTTTTTTATCTCGGTACATCAAAACCATACCAACAGTATTAATGAAAAATAAATATGCAAATACAAGAAAAATCAATTCCAAATTAACCTCCATCTCATTCCTTTAAATCTCAATCATTTGAATTATGTAAAGGAGTTACATTTAATCAACTTCAAATAATTATAACCGAAATTTGAATAAGATTCGCTTTTATTGAGCGAGTACAAAAAAGGATAGAATAAAGGTCATATTATAAATGAAGATTTACATGAGTGAATATTGTCCAATTTTTTATGTGAAAAAGAACACGATATTGAACTAATTTACCAATATTGATCCAATTAGTTTATCATATTAGAAAATAAAAATAGTTTTTTTGTCCAAAAGTAAAATGGACCTAATTTTACTAAAAAGCCAATAATAATCAAGTTCGAGTATGATTGTACAAAAATCCGACTTATCATAATCTTGGTATGTATATGTTTCGTCATAAAACAAAGCATATTTCTTTTAAATTTGGTCTGCCCCTTCTTGCTGTTCTACAAGTTTTGTTCTTTTTTTATTATATGAATGACGATTGGACGACCATTATATTACAATTTTATTAAAAGGCATATCCTAATTCTGTTTTGTATATTTTTATATAAATAGCGTAATTTTTTCATTGGATTCACTTAATCCCTCTGAAAAAATGCAGCAAGGTATCAAAACGGAATAGGAGGGTATGAAAATGGGTGAAAAGGTGGAATATGTCCTATCCGTCGTTCAGATGAGTGGTATACTTGCCCCGATCATTTTTATTATTTTTCATACTTTACGACAGTTTTTCTTTATCCCTGTCATTGTGGTTTGCTTTGCAGGTGGTTTGTTATTTGGCGCTGTTTTTGGGGCTATTTATTCGTTAATCGGTTTAACGCTATCAAGTTTTGTTGTTTATTTTTTGTTAAGGATTTTCCCGTCGTTCCATCAAAAAATACAACAGTTTAAAATGAAATGGTTTGGTCCATATGCCAATCTTACCACTGCACAAATTTCGGTATTAAAATTAGTTCCTTTTATGTATTACCAGTTACTTTGTTTCTGTCTAATGGAACGGAAAAAAGCATTCCACGAATATGCAATCGCTTCTTTTTATACAAATATACCAGTCGTTATTTTTTATACAGTGTTTGGTCAATTTTTTAAGCATTTTTCACCGACGATGGGAATTGTATTCATTATTAGTTTAACGGTGTTAATGATAGCTTTTCGTGAAAAGTTTGTTGTGATCAAGTGGAAAGATTTTTTTAAAGCGACGTCGTAAACAAGTAACATCCATTAAACCAAAAAACTACCATATATGAAAGTATTTTTTTCATGTATGGTAGTTTTTTTGTATTAAGTATGATCTCTATATTTCGTTTTTTTAAATCGATATAAGAATGGATAGGTGCGACTTAGGCGTTTATAAAAAGAAGGCCCAATCACCTATAAGTTTTATTTAACGCTCATCCTGCCATGGCTTGTCCGGATTGTTATCATCATTGTTAAGAAACTCCTTGATTGGGCTTTTCCAATCGATTTCTGCTTTAGGATAATATTTTTGAATATGTTGCTCAATCGTTTTAAAGTCACTTTTTGTTAGCCCTTTTAGCGAAGCTACGTTTTTTGGGAAAACAAAGATTGATACAACTTCAAAAGCATCCGGTGTAGTTCCTAAATATTTTTCCCCTTCGAACAATACGCCTTTATAGGTCAACATAAAATTTTTTCTAACGTTGTTGGGGTCATCTAGAAAATAGAATCGTTTTTGTTCATGGGCCAATTCAAGTTTACGTTTTGGATGAAGGATATAACGGATTCCACTATAAATGAGCAATACGATTAATGCGATGACGACAATCCGTATGATTAATCCCATTTTTTCGCCTCCTACAAGACATAGTGATCATAAAGATAGAAATAAATAATGTTCTTGATATAAAATATACGAATGAGTTGAGAGGAGGTTTCATTTTTATATAATTTTGTTATAATTTTTTTAGCAAAATCATACGAAATAGGAGTTTGACCAATGACATATCAACTAAAAGTGAAACTTGTACATGAAGATGCGAAAATCCCTTTTTACGCAAACCCAGGCGATGCCGGGCTTGATTTATATTCAGTAGAAGAAAAAGTCATCCAACCTGGTGAGGCTGAACTGATTGCAACAGGCCTTGTCATCGAATTACCACAAGGAACAGAAGCACAAGTTAGACCAAGAAGTGGCTTAGCGTTGAAACATTGTGTAACAGTATTAAATAGTCCAGGAACAATCGATGAAGGCTATCGCGGTGAAATTAAAGTGATTTTAATTAATCACGGGAAAGCGCCTTTTAAAGTTGAAAAACAAATGCGCATTGCTCAAATGGTCATTGCGCCGGTTACACGGGTAGAAATTGAACAAGTGGAGGAACTGTCAGAAACATCCCGAGGTGAAGGTGGATTCGGTTCTTCAGGAATGAAATAATTTTAATAAGACGAAGGGCGTACCAAGTCATTAGAACTGGAGGGTACGCCCTTAAATTCTTTAGAGGTCAACGTACGAAATGGACTTTTTTATTGAGCAATATTTCGATACTGCAAATGAACTGTAAAAAAATAATCGGACAAGACAATGGTAAAGGTGAAAAAATAGGATTATTTTAATAAATGGTATATAATACCAATGGTGGACTTGTTGTTTTTTGAGACGGAATTTTCAAAATTTATCAACTGTAAGTAGTTGATAGGCTTACGGTCTATTTATTAGAAATAAGGAGGGATTTTTTTGGTTCATCTAGATCCGACGTTAACAATGTTAAAAGATTTAACCGATGCGAAAGGGATTCCGGGAAATGAACGTGAGATTCGTGAAGTAGTAAAAAAATACATAACACCCTATGCCAATGAGATTACAACGGATGGATTAGGGGGCTTAATTGCGAAAAAAGAGGGGCAAGAAAACGGTCCTAAAATTATGCTGAGTTCGCATCTTGATGAAGTTGGCTTCATGGTTAAACATATTGATGATAAAGGGTTTATACGTTTTCAAACCGTTGGTGGTTGGTGGGGACAAGTGATGCTTGCCCAACGAGTGACGGTTGTTACATCAAAGGGAGATTCTATTACGGGTGTGATTGGTTCAAAACCACCGCATGTTTTATCAGCAGAGGCAAGAAAAAAGCCGTTTGAAATCAAGAATATGTTTATTGATATCGGTGCAACGAGTAAAGAAGAAGCGGAGTCATGGGGCGTCCGTCCAGGAGATATGATTGTTCCGTATTGTGAATTTACCGTAATGAAAAATAATAAGTTTTTATTAGCAAAAGCTTGGGATAACCGGATTGGCTGTGCCATTGTGATTGATGTATTAAAAAATTTACAAAAAGAGAACCATCCGAATACCGTTTACGGTGTTGCAACTGTACAAGAAGAAGTGGGCTTACGAGGGGCCAAAACAGCATCCTACAAAATTGAGCCAGATATCGGCATAGCCCTCGATGTTGGTACTGCTGGAGATACACCTGGCATGACGGAAAAAGAGTCGTTAAGTCGATTAGGTGAAGGTCCACAAATCATTGTTTACGACCATTCCCTTGTTTCCCATAGAGGATTACGAGAATTTGTCGTGGAAACGGCAGAAGCGTTAGGAATACCATATCAATTTGAAATGATTCCTGGAGGAGGTACCGATGCAGGCGCCATTAGTTTGACGAAATCTGGTGTACCAGCACTGGCAATTACAATCTCTACCCGCTATATCCATTCGAATGCAGGCATCTTACATCGAGATGATTATGAGAACACGGTGAAATTAGTAACTGAAGTTGTCAAACGATTAGATCGGGATACGGTTAATAAAATTAAATATGACTAAGGTAAAGGAAATTTTAGATATAAGAAGGGGCTGACTGTATAGGTTAGTCAGCCCTGCAATCATTATAATTATAAAATAAGTCCAGTGTTCAATTACCATACTTTCTAGTATGTTGCCATATTTAAGCAAGTAGAGGATTATATTTTTGTACATTTATTGCATCTTCATAGTCTAATAGAAGTCGATCGAAAATAGCCTCCCATGTCTGAGTTAACGCAAAATCCCGTGCCTGTTTACTCATCGTTTTTCGTAATTCATCGTCATTTATTAATTTTTGAATAGCTGAGATAAAAGAATCGACCTGTTTAGGCTCACATAAAATACCGTTAACCTCATGTTTGACTAAGTTTTTGACTCCGCCTGATTTTGCGCCAATCACCGGTGTTCCAGAAGCCAATGCTTCAATTACGACGTTTCCAAACGTTTCCGTTGCTGAAGGAAAGACAAATAAATCAGATACGGAATAGACCGCAGCTAAGTCTTTACCGCTCAAAAATCCTGTAAACGTCATATTGGAAGGTGCTTCTGCCATCATTTCATCCTTGGCTGGTCCATCACCGACAACAAGCCAGCGAACGTTTTCCTTCATGTCCTCGGGCAATTGTTTTGCGATTTTTAATAACGTGCCAATATCCTTTTCGGGGGCTAATCTACTTACAAAGGACAAAATATACTTTTCTTTTATATTATATTTTTCTCGGATAAGATCTTGAGAATAATATGGATTGAATAGCTCACAATCGACCCCGCCTGGCCAAATATGCAAATTCGTAAACCCTTTTTTCCGTAAGGATTCGATCGTATCATAAGAAGGAACAAAAATTTTTCGAAACGGTTTATGGAACCAGCGCATATATTTCCAAAGGACTTTTGATAGAAATTGAATATCATAGTATTCCAGATATTTATCAAAATTCGTATGATACGAACCGACGAGAGGTATATTTAATTTTTTTGCATAATGCAGCCCGCAAAGACCAACATTAAATTCCGTTGCGATATGAATAATATCCGGTTGAAACTCGAGCAATGCTTGTTTCACTCGCAACATGTTGGGTAGTGCTAATCGACATTCAGGATAGAAAAATAGGGGTAGACTTTTAAAACGATGGACTTGACTCGAAAATCTCGTATCCTTTGAGCTTTTCGGTGCAAAGACTATATATTCATGTCCTTTTTCATCTAAATAATCCGTAAAATGCTTTAACGTGATAGCAACCCCATTTACATCTGGGACAAATGTGTCCGTAAAGATTGCAATTCTCATTAAATCCCCCCCAAAGATATAACCATATAAACAAGTATAACCCTTTTTTTGATGTAATTGTATTAATCTTTTGTAAATATTCAAATAAGGACTTATTAGCTATAAGTATATTCACTAGATGAAAAGTTACAACTCATTATGGTTTTTTATTCATAAAATTAATATTACCATATTTTTCCATCATGAAAAGGCTCAATTGTAAGTAAGTGGTTTCCTTTTTTATTTACGGTTCAAAAACGAATAAGATTCATTTGCTTGACAATTTTATCATGCTTTTTGTGAAAAAAACAGTCACTTCATAAAAAATGATGATACTAGATATATTTACCATAATTGGGAATGGCCATTTCATAAATGAAAAAGGCGTTTTTGAAGATCTGTTGTTAATTTTTCGCTAGACTTGGTAAACCATGTCTTGAAAGAGTAGTTTTGGTTGGAGCGCCGCTAACTTCTTAACAGATTCTTTCGCAAATTTCCAATCTGTTATGAAATCCAAGATGTTTTCTCCTTCTTGTAAAATAAAAAGGGGAACTTATGAATCTTTTCGTTCCCCACACTTTTACTTATTTTTTAACCCGGATTCTAATGTTTCTAACATCATTTTTTTCTCATTTTCATCGGCGTTTTTCCAAATGATTTCAAATAATACGCCAAGTCCTGGCAGCATTTTTTCTTCACCAACTTCGATCGCATCCACAATTGTATCTTTTAACTCCTCTTGTGAGTTTTCGGAAACATTTTGTATAATAGCATGACGTAAATTAAAATTCATTTTCGCAACCTCCTGTGAATTTGTCATTGTTATTGTTTTCCACTTTATCATGTAATATGTATCGAGAATTCGGTATAATATAGGAAGTTTATTGGAAAAAAATAATTTTTACAGGAGTTCTTTGAAAAGGGGATACGAAGTGAAATTTATTCAATCAGCCAAAAATGAAAAAGTAAAACAATGGAAAAAACTACGCACAAAAAAGGAGCGGGACAAAACTGGACTGTTTCTAGTTGAAGGTGAGCATCTTGTTTACGAGGCAAAAGAGGCAGATGCAATTGTGGAAGTTATTGTCACTGAACAATATTATCCAAAATTAGCCAAGTCTAGATTTAGCGATGACCAAATTTTTATGATTGCAAGTAGCCTGGAAAAACAATTATCAGAAACTGAAACACCACAAGGGATTTTTGCCGTTTGTAAACAAGAGATGGATCAAGAGGTAAAAGGTACCCGTTTTTTATTACTTGATGCCGTCCAAGACCCTGGTAATGTTGGGACCATGATTCGTACGGCAGATGCAGCCGGATTTGATGCCGTTGTTTTAGGCCACGGCAGTGTTGATCCATACAATTCAAAAGTGCTTCGTGCGGCTCAAGGTAGTCATTTCCATTTACCGATTATTCGTGGTCATCTCAATGAATGGATCGACCGTTTAAAAGAGATGAATATTTCCGTTTACGGAACGGCCTTGCAAAATGCAGTCTCGATGTATGAGGCGAAGTTGGATTCAAAATTTGCCCTGCTTGTTGGAAATGAAGGACAAGGTGTGAGTGAAGAATTATTACAGAAAACAACGCAAAATTTATATATTCCGATTTTCGGTAAAAGTGAATCGTTGAATGTCTCTGTTGCTGCTGGCATATTCATGTATTATTTGCGAGGAAAATGATACACTGAATAAATAAAAATAAAATGATAAAAGTTGGTTGGTTAACTTCAATGGCTATAAATACGTAATTTTTTACAAATGACCGTTGCGATTCGTGTTCGCAATAGATATAATAATAATTAAACATCAAAATACATATTTTTTCAAAATCGAATCATACAAAAAGTTATGATTAGGGCAAGTAGTTTAGGAACTTCTATTCCAGGGAGAAAATGCCGTGACTGAAAGCATTTTCAATAGAAGCTAAACGAAATTTCACCCTATGAACTCTCAATCGGGACCACAAGTTTTTTGTGTAAAGATTGAGCGGGAAGACCGTTAACAAATGAAGTGGATTCAATTCATATGTATCGATTGAATCAATAAGGGTGGTACCGCGAAGTAAACCTCGTCCCTTTTTGTGGATGAGGTTTTTTGTATGGAAAATTTTTGTACATGCAAGTGGCAAATACATGGATAAAAGGAGGATTTAAAATGAAGGAACGTTTAGAAGAGCTTAAACAGGAAGCGTTAGGAAAAATAGAAAGTAGTCAAAGTTTAAAAGAACTGAACGATGTGCGTGTCGCGTATTTAGGGAAAAAAGGTCCGATTACGGAAGTATTACGAGGTATGGGGAAGCTTGCCCCGGAAGAACGTCCAGTTATCGGAGCGTTAGCTAATGAAGTACGGGCCGCCATCCAAGAACAAATTGAAGCGAAACAAAAAATATTAGAAGAAAAGGTCATTGCCGAAAAGCTACAAAAAGAATCGATTGACATTACGTTACCAGGACGTCCGATTGTTCAAGGCAATCACCATCCGTTAACAAAGATTATCGAAGAAGCTGAAAATTTATTCATTGGCCTCGGCTATACCATTGCGGAAGGTCCAGAAGTGGAAACGGATTATTACAACTTTGAAGCATTAAACTTACCGAAGGACCACCCAGCACGGGATATGCAAGATAGTTTTTATATATCTGAAGAATTGCTTTTACGTACACATACATCACCAATGCAAGCAAGAACTATGGAAAAACATGAAGGGAAAGGACCGGTTAAAATTATTGTACCTGGAAAAGTGTATCGTCGTGATGATGATGATGCGACACACTCCCATCAATTTATGCAAATTGAGGGGCTTGTGGTTGATGAAGGAATTCGTATGAGTGATTTAAAAGGTACGTTAGCATTATTTGCGAAAAAGATGTTTGGTGAAGAACGTGATATTCGTTATCGTCCAAGTTTCTTCCCATTCACTGAACCTTCTGTTGAAATTGATATTTCTTGTAAAATTTGTCATGGCGACGGTTGTAGTGTCTGTAAAGGAACCGGTTGGATTGAAATCTTAGGCGGGGGCATGGTTCATCCGAACGTCCTTCGTATGAGCGGATTCGATCCTGAAAATTATACTGGTTTCGCCTTTGGAATCGGTGTGGAACGGATTGCAATGTTACGATATGGAATCGATGATATCCGTCATTTCTATACAAACGATGTTCGATTCTTAAAACAATTTTCACCGGTGGAATCTAATTAAATTGAAAATCTGGATTTTTTAAAAAATGAGGAGGTAAATCAATGTACGTTTCATATAAATGGCTTCAAGACTATGTTGATTTAACAGGCATTAGTCCGGAAGAGCTAGCTGAAAAAATTACCCGTACCGGCATTGAAGTTGAAGATGTTGAGAAAAAAGGTGAAAAGCTAAAGAAGATTGTGGTTGGACATGTATTAACATGTGAAGATCACCCGAATTCAGATCATCTTCATCTCTGTCAAGTCGATATCGGTGAGGAAGAGCCTGTGCAAATTGTTTGCGGTGCACCGAATGTTGCAGCAGGACAAAAGGTTATCGTTGCGAAAGCTGGAGCACGAATTGCAGGAAATGTCAAAATTAAAAAGGGGAAAATCCGCGGAGAAGTGTCACACGGAATGATTTGTTCGTTACAAGAACTTGGATTTGATGGTAAAGTTGTTCCAAAAGAATATGCAGATGGAATTTTTGTTTTACCGGAAGATGCAGAAGTTGGAGCAGATGCCCTTTCCTTACTTAATTTAGACGATGCTGTATTAGAATTAAGTATAACTGCTAACCGTGCCGATTGTATGAGTATGCTTGGCGTTGCGTATGAAACAGCAGCGATTTTCGGAAAAGAAGTGAAATTGCCGGAAGCGACTGTTTCCGAGACGAATGAACAAGCACGTGATTATATTTCCGTCCGTGTCGAGTCTGAAGATTCACCGATTTATACAGCGAAAGTTATTAAAAATGTAAAAATTGGTCCATCACCACTTTGGTTACAAAACAAATTAATGGCAGCCGGAATTCGTCCACATAATAATGTCGTGGATATTACAAACTACGTCTTATTAGAGTACGGTCAACCATTACACGCTTTTGACTATGACCGTTTTGGCTCGAAGGAAGTACTTGTACGGAAAGCATATGAAGGAGAAAAAATGGTTACGTTAGATGGTACAGAACGTACATTACGCCAAGAAGATTTAGTCATTACAAATGGAAAAGAACCTGTCGCCTTAGCTGGAGTCATGGGTGGATTAGATTCAGAAGTAAAAGATGATACGACAACGATATTGCTTGAATCTGCCTACTTTAACGGTACATCCATTCGGAGAACATCACGTTATCATGGGTTACGGAGTGAAGCAAGTAGCCGATTTGAAAGAGGAATCGACCCAACGAGAGTACGTCAAGCTTCCGAACGGGCTGCCGCTTTAATTGCGGAACTTGCAGGTGGTGAAGTTCTAGAAGGGACGGTAGCGCATGAAGAACTTCGTGTTGAACCAGTAACTGTACAAGTAGATCGAACGAAAATAAACCGGTTCTTAGGAACAGATTTAAGTATAAAAGAAGTAGAAGACATGATTCAAAAACTGCAATTTGAGTATACGTTAGATAATGAAACATTTGTTGTTCATATACCGAGTCGCCGCTGGGATATTTCCATTCCAGAGGATATGTATGAAGAAATTGCGCGCATCTATGGATATGATAAGATTCCAACAACCTTACCGGTTGGTGCGCAAACTTTAGGTCATTTAACACCATATCAACAAAAACGTCGAGTTGTTCGCGAAGTGTTAGAAGGTGCAGGACTTTTACAAGCAACTACTTATTCCTTAACAAGTAAAGAAAAATTTGGTCAATTTGCTTTACAACCTGCAGAGCCCGTTCAATTATCGATGCCGATGAGTGAAGAACATGCCATTTTACGAGATACGTTGATACCTCATTTATTAGATTCTATTTCTTATAACCGTGCGCGGAAAAATAGTGATGTTGGGTTATATGAGATTGGAAAAGTATTCTACGGAAAAGGTGCTCATGTACAACCAGAAGAAGTGGAGCATTTAGCGGTAGCGTTAACGGGGTTATACGTGAACCATCCTTGGCAAGGTGAAAAAGTACCGGTTGACTTCTATACAGTAAAAGGAATTTTAGAAGCGTTGTTTGAACGGTTACAATTAGCAGGCATCCGTTATGAAAAAGCTGAAATCGATGGCATGCACCCAGGACAAACGGCAAAAATATATGTCAACGATGAAGTAGTGGGATTTTTAGGTAAAGTCCATCCAACTCGTGAAAAAGAATATGATGTTAAAAATGTATTCGTCTTTGAACTCGATTTAGAAAAACTAATAAATATGAAATCTCCATTCCTATCGTATACAACGATTCCAAAATTCCCAGGTATTACCCGGGATATAGCACTTGTCGTCGATCAAACACAAACCGCAGGTGAGTTAAAAGATATTATCGTTTCTGCTGGCGGCAAATTACTTAAAGAAGTCAATGTGTTTGATGTGTATGTCGGTGATAAAGTACCAGAAAATAAAAAATCTGTTGCTTTCACACTAAAATATTCAGACCCAGAAAGAACGTTAACCGATGATGAAGTCAATCAAGTTCATGAAAACGTCGTTGCAGCTTTACAATCGGCTGGAGCTGAATTGAGAATGTAATTGTTACAATAATATGAAGCAGCTGTTTATACTACAGCTGCTTTTCTTTTTTAGTTGTAATGCTGGAGTTTATGGTCAAAATGTCTTTTATCGGTGTCATGCAATAGATAAACTCCTTTCTTTTGAGTATTAAGAATTAATTACGATTTTACTTTTCCCTTCCCATTTTATTTTTGTTCATGATATGATAGTAAAAGGATTCTGACGAATGGAGGAATAATATTGTCAGAGGAACGGAAAAATCGGATTACTGTCGAAATTCTTGGCCAGCAATATGTCATTATTGGAAAAGAATCACCCAATCATATTAGACATGTTGCGACTACCGTTGATGAGAAAATGAAGGAAATTCGTAATAAAAATACCTTTTTAGATACGAATCAATT
>CADBNU010000434.1 GCA_902796085.1 Heyndrickxia coagulans | reverse complement strand
TTAGTACAGAATTCAGAAACTTATGATACAATTAGGTTAACTAAATTTGCTGTTTAAACAGTGTTTCTTATTCAACTAACGGGGCAGTTCTGTTTAATAAGATATGCTGTATCTTTATGGTAATATTATCTGTAAAGGGGGCAATAAATTGATTGATGAACTAAAAAGAATCCTTAAAAATTCTCCTGATGATGAAGTGAAATCACTTTTATTTCAAATTCTTTTGCGAATCAATATGCTTGAAGAAACAGAAGAATATACTGAGGGGCAATTTGTGACAGACTTGAAAAAAACATACAATGATTTTCTGAATTATAAAAGAAACCAAACCGATTTAAAAAATAATAAAGACTATAAGGTTGTACATATTCTCTTTGGTGATTCAGCATCTGGTAGTTTAAAAAGAGCATTAAAAGAAATGGAATTGCAAGACGAAGAAAAGGTTATCTCATTTTCGGATATGTTCTCTATTGGTCCAGTTTGGCAATTGCACGATGAGGTAGGGCTTAACCAAAGGTATAAATGGATCAAAAATCATCTAATCTTTGATGACGATTATTTAGATGAATACCAACATAATTTCAACATTACAACCTCATTGATTAACTCTATTCCTAAAAATACAACAATTATAATCTGGGTTGGGGAAAACTCTCACGAACAGACTGCTTTAAGATATGTTCTGTATTTATTAAAAGATAAAAATTATGAGATTTTCTTACTGAATACAACTAAGCAATTTAAAAATCAATTCAATATTCCAGACACTGACTGTTACCCGTTACACACTGGAGAAATTATATCTGAAAAGTTAAGGATAATTTATGAAAAATGTAGAAATATCCCTCCGGTAAATCAAGAGCAACGAAAAAAATTTGAAGAGGAATGGAGAGAGTTAGCTTCTACACAAGAGGTTCTAAGAGTATGGGAAAATAAAAAAGTAAAGAGTGTAGATGAATCTTATTATGATGACTATATAATCAATAAGGCTAAAAAACTACATAAAGAGCGAAAGAATAATGAATTTATGAAATCAGCACGCCTTATTGGTGAAGTTATTGGATATTTAGACCAATATATTGGTGACGTGTATTTTGAGTATAGGGTAAGACATTTAATCATGAATGGAGTTTTTGAAATAGAAGGTGTTCCAAAAGCAATGAGATTTTATAGTGTGAGACTCAAAAATGAATAACGCTATTGCACTAACGGGTGCGTTTTTGAAAGAAGAAATTAACATATATGTTACGGTCTGATGGTAAGGGGGGATTATATTTGAAAAGTATACTAATGACAACGTTGTTTATCGTAATAGTAATTTATAATATTCGTAAAAACAGAGAAATTTTAAAGCAGTTCACAAAACTTCAGATTATTGTTGTAGGAAGTTCCTATCTTATTGCAATATTTTTAGCCTTTATTTTAATATACTATGGCGGAAATTGGGTGGCGGGTCAAATTTCAAATATAATCCTTAAATATGTAGTTTTTATTGTAATCGTTCTTATAGCGTTATATTTATGTGTAGGCATTTTAAACAAAGTATTGCAAAAGATTACGAATGGGCTTCTTCCAAGGAACTAAAAGAAGTTGCTTATTGAGGTAACGGGTGCTTTAGTTGAATAAAACATTATTATTTAATAGAACTTCCAGAAAAATGGAAGTTCTAATTTTTTACCTTATATCAACAATAAACTTTAACATAGCCAAAGAAGAACATCCACTTATTCATCGTAATCCGGAAACCAATGGATTTTTTGGGAATCTCTCAAATGTGAGCAGTATATTTTCAGAGATTTGAATCATTAGAGGAATATATAAGAGTAAATGAGATAAATATATTTACTTTTACAATAATGAAAGAATATAAAGAAAGACTTAAAGACCTTAGCCTTATTGAATACAGAACTAAAGCCACTTTAAAATTATTTATACTATCTATTACAACCAAAACATGTTACACCTATTAAATATAAAGATATCAATCTATTAAATAATAAGTAGTAAGCACAAGATCAAGCTGATTTTAATTCCCTGGAAAAAGTAAATACTATAAAACAAATTTGTTAATGCTTAACAATTGATTCATAACGTTTTAAAACAG
>CADBNU010000433.1 GCA_902796085.1 Heyndrickxia coagulans | reverse complement strand
TTGTACCACGGAATAGGACTCCATGTGGTAAAATAGTTGCCATTCTTCCGTATTCAGCCAAGGAATACAGCATATGTTGAACGAAAGCATAGTCACCTTTAGATGCAGGCGGCACTCCCCATTCAAAACGGCGATATGGATCTAGACTTGCTTCCATTTTAAATTTCTTATCTGATGTACTTTCACCGGCAAAACCCATCGCCCATTTTTCTAAGGAAAATGGAGGATTGGCAACAATTACTTGGAACTTCATCAAATTTCCATCTTCCAAATGTAATGGATTTGCTAACGTGTCACCCCAAGCGATTTTGGCATCATCAATTCCATGTAAATACATATTCATTAATGCTAATGAATGAGTAGCACCATTCCGTTCCTGACCATAAATCGCTACTTTTTGATTAGGAACTTGTTTTGCTACTTTAATTAAAAGTGAACCTGATCCACATGTCGGATCATAAATCCGATCATTTTCTTTCGGTTTTACAAGTCGTGCCAATAACTCAGATACTTCTGCTGGTGTAAAGAATTCGCCACCTTTTTTACCTGCATCAGAAGCAAATTGACCAATCATATATTGATAGGCATTTCCGACAACATCTTCATTACCTAATTGAGATGGACGTAATGATAATTGATTAAAATCCTCTAATAATGAACGAAGCATGGCGTTCCGCTCTTTTGTTTTCCCAAGAATAGCTTCACTGTTAAAGTCAATGTTGCGGAATACACCACGTAATTTTCCAGCGTTTTCGTTTTCAATTTTCTCTAATGCTTTATTGATTATTTCTCCGATTTCTGGGTCATTTCTTTTACTATATAAATAGTCAAATGTTGATTCTTCATCGAGTACAAAACGTTCTCTCGAAAGTGCTCGTTTAATTCGCTCTTCGTTTCCATTGTATCTTTTTGAATACTCTTCTACCTTTTCTTTATAGGAATCACTCATATATTTAACGAACAACATTGTTAAGATGTAATCTTTGTATGTTGACGAATCAATTTTCCCTCTAAATGTATCGGCTGCTTGCCATAATACGCTGTTAATTTTGTCTTGTGTCACTAGTTCAGTCATTTGTAGCTTCCTCCTATTAAGTAGAAATGCATCTACCTTAATTATAGCTTTAAATATTATTTAATTAAATACTAGAAATATCGTCTTATATCCTTTGACCTATTGTAAATTTACAAAGATACTAGATTTTGCTGCTGTACTTATATTGTAATAAGCGGATAAATAAATTTTTTTCCTCTCTTCCTCCGCTTTTTTCACAATTTCATCTGCTTGATTAAGTTTGTTGACAAATTTTATTTGTTGTTCTTTATCTAATAGCGGAATTTCTATTGCTTTTATATCGTTAGGAGTTAATACAGTTACAATAGATCCGCTTTGGTTTGCTTCGAAGTAATATTGTCCGATTGGACTTTCGAGTATTCGTTTCACATATTCTGGTGCCACGTCATCTGTCGTAATTCGAATAATGACAAACATACTTGATACTAAAATGGTTTCTTGTATATCTGCGACAATGGCAATTTTTTGTTGGGTACCGCGGCTAGCAACTAAGATGTCACCCGGTTTTGCAGTAACCCGATCAATGTCTCTCGCTTTAATTGGAAACTTTTCAATGCGGTCAAACAAGATTTCCCCATTTTCAATGTCACGGATTTGGATGACAGGGTAAACGTCACCTTCTCCACTTTCCATTTGTCTTTTCCCCGGTAAGTTGACACCGCGGACGACATCGGCAATATCACTGATTTTGACTAGATTTTCGCTTTTCTCATATTCTTTCCGATTAAACTCAACTTTGCCAAATTCTGTTTTTAGTTCGATGTTTTCAAAATAAAGGGATGGATTTAAATCGTATTGATTTTCTTCAATTTCATCGATTGAAACAATTTTGGAATAACGCTCTTCATTTTCATAGACTTCAAGAGCATGGACGATTTTTGCGATATGTTTTTCTTCTAAAAACTTCAACGTTCTTGTTCTACCATAGTCATTTTCAGCATTAATCAATTGAACTTTTCCTCGTTTTTCTGCAGATTTATTTTTATTTAAAATGAGTAGGGCAACTTGAATCCCTGTTCCTGTAAATAAATTGTCTGGTAACGCAACGATACTTTCAATGACATCATCCTTTAAAAGTATCGAGCGAATTTTTCTTTCACCACCCCCGCGAATTAACGTACCAAAGGGAACTATTAAAGCTGCTTTTCCATTGCTATTTAATGAGGACAGAGCATGGATAATAAAGGCGTAATCTCCTTGAGCCTTTGATGGTACTCCGTATAAATCAAAGCGACCATATTTATCTTCTTTAGCCTTATCATGGCCCCAATCACGAACACCAAAGGAAAAATTCATGAGGACATAATCGAATTGTTTTATCTGATCGCCATCTAACCATTTTGGATCGCGGATTGTATCTCCCAATAATAAATCCCCATTTTCTGGAATAATCCCATGGACAAACAAGTTTAACTTTCCGATTTTATACAGTTCTTCGTCTAGTTCTTGGCCAAAAACCTTCACTTCACCGTTATTCCTTTTGGCATAATGATAAGCACCTTCCATGATATTCCCAAT
>CADBNU010000432.1 GCA_902796085.1 Heyndrickxia coagulans | reverse complement strand
CATTACCTGGGATGCATAATTGGTTTACATATACGTAATATTTTTAAGGAAAGAGGGTGGGACAACACTCGCCTCTAGAATGAAAAAAAGCCGGTGGCATTTTACGAAAGTAAAATGTCGCCGGCTTTTATTATTTCGTAATAAAAATAAGGACACTTTCTGGTAAAATTAGGTTACCAAAAAAATTTTACAGAAAGAAGTGTCCCTATGTATAAAGATTATAACATGAATCAGCTCGTTTTACCTCTAAATTTAGAAATTAAATTACAAAAAAACGATATTGCCTTCCACATCAATCATTTAGTTGAAAGTATCCCGAGCGAAGCGTTTGAACCATTTCTTCGAAATACAGGGCGTCCGGCTTATCATCCACGTATGATGTTGAAAATTATTTTGTGTGCGTATTCTCAATCCGTATTCTCAGGTCGTAAAATCGAAGGACTGTTAAAAGATAGTATCCGCATGATGTGGTTGGCTCAAGGAAATGAACCAAGTTATCGCACGATCAACCGTTTTCGTGTTCATCCTGATGTAAAAGAATTAATTCGTCAATGTTTTATACAATTTCGTTCTCAGTTAGTCCAGGAAAAATTAATCGATCAGGAAGCCATCTTTATTGATGGAACAAAAATTGAGGCAAATGCCAATAAATTTACATTTGTATGGAAGAAATCCATTGAAAAGTATCACCACAACCTCATCGAAAAGTCTAATCAGCTTTATGATGAGCTTCTAGAAAAAGAAATTATTCCAGAAATCGAACGGGAAAGCGATGAGGAATTATCCGTTGAAGAGATGACCCGAATCGTTGAAACAGTTGAAGAAGTCATCGAGGATTATGATGAAAAAATTGAAACATCGCCAGATGTTGAAGAAAGAAAAGCCTTAAGAAGGGAAAGAAAGTTCCCTAAACAGGCACATAAGCAATTGATTGATTTTATTCATCGTAAACAGAAATATCAACGAGACTTTGAGATCTTTGGCACACGAAATAGTTATTCGAAAACGGATCCTGATGCGACATTTATGAGAATGAAAGACGATTATATGAAAAATGGTCAATTGAAACCTGGATATAATGTACAACTAGCAACAGAAGGTCAATACGTACTTGCCTATAGTCTATTTCCAAACCCAACAGACACTCGTACATTAATTCCTTTTTTAGATGAAATCGAGCAGCACTATTTTGAATTACCGAAGTATATTGTCGCTGACGCAGGTTACGGTAGTGAACAAAATTATGATGATATCCTTACAAATCGAGAACGGGAACCACTCATTACATATAACATGTATCGAAAAGAGCAGGAGAAAAAATATAAACAAGACGAATTTAATACAAGAATCTGGAAATATGATGAGGAAACCGATACATATACATGCCCAAATCAACAAAAACTTGTATACAAATATCATACAGTCCGTACCGATAACTATGGTTACGAAAGAGAATTTAAAGTCTATGAATGTGAAAACTGTTCTGGATGTCCACTCCGTTCATTATGTACCAAAGCAAAAGAAGGTAATAATCGAAAATTAATGGTGAACGAAAAGTGGGAGCAACAAAAAGAATATGTGAGAACGAAGCTTTCAGACGAAAAAACGGGTTCTATTTATCGTCGACGTAAAATCGACGTGGAACCGGTTTTTGGATTCTTGAAGGCTAATTTGCGTTTCAATCGTTTTTCCGTTCGTGGAAAATCGAAGGTTGAAAACGAGATGGGGATTGCATTAATGGCCGTGAATTTAAGAAAATACACGGCTATCAGATAGTACTGAACGGTATTATCCTCAGAAATAATGAAAAAAACAGAGACAGGAGGATTTGAGGGTAACTCAAATTCTCCTGTCTCACTATTTGAAGCTAGTTTTGTCCCAGCCTCTTTCTTTCATTTTCAGAGGATTTTCCAAACTAAAAATATAGGTTTCCCGAAAAATTTGCCTGTTCATTTGAATCATTCAGTGATAAAATAAAAAAAGTTTAAGAATAAAGGTGATTCAAAT
>CADBNU010000431.1 GCA_902796085.1 Heyndrickxia coagulans | reverse complement strand
TGTTTACGACGTCTTAAAATTGCACTTGCTTTAAACAAAATATTTGCTCGGTGTTGAGGTTCCCAATTTTTCCAAGTCTCAAAAGTATGTAATGCTGCCTGCATTGCCTCTTCAGCCAATTTTTTATCTGCTTTTGATACTCGTCCAATGACTTCATTTTTGTTTGCTGGATTTATGCTTACAATTTTTTCTTCCGTAAAAATCTTCTCTCCTCCGATGACAATCGGATAATCTTTACCACATTCGTTTTCTACCTTTTTTAAAGCATCTTGAAATGCTATCTTATTTTTTTCTAGGGAAAAGTCTGTCAATGGTTCTTGTGCGTATGGTTTCATTTCGTTTTCCTCCTTTTTTTCAATCAATATTTATAGATGCAAGATGCGTGCCAAAAACAAAACTTCATCCCCATCGTAAGTTTATATAGTAAAATGCCAAAATTTTTGGCACTACTGCCTAATGTTTTTGCACCTAGTGCAAAGAATTTTTGCATTTCATAAATCTATTTGTTTAAATTAGATAGAGAGCAAGTTGTAAAGGATGGACACAATATGAAGAGAATGGATCAAAGGAAGGAATACTTGAATTATGTAAATACGATTTATAAAGCGATCGTCGATAAAATTGATGTTGGTGTTCATGCAATTGATAGAACTGGTAAGACTGTAATTTACAATAAAAAAATGATGGAATTAGAGGCAATGGATGAAGAAGATGTGATGCATAAACACTTACAAGATGTGTTTATGTTTAAAGAAGGACAAGATAGTACTCTCGTAAAAGCCCTAAAGGAAGGAAAAGAAACAAGAAATGTAAAACAAACTTACTATAATAATAGAGGGCGGGAAATTACGACAATTAACAATACGTTTCCTATTATTATAGATGGAGAAGTCCAAGGTGCCATAGAAATTGCACAAGATGTGACAAAACTAGAACGTTTAATGAAGGAAAATAGAAAAATAAACGGAAGCTTAAGATATACGTTTGATAAAATCATAGGGAAAAGTGAAACGATTAAACAAGTCATTGAAAATGCAAAACGGGCTTCTCGAACATCTTCTAATATTCTTATAATTGGTGAGACTGGAACTGGTAAGGAATTGTTTGCACAAAGTATACATCATGCAAGTGATCGCTTTTCTGGACCATTTATTTCACAAAACTGTGCTGCTTTACCCGAGAACTTAATTGAAAGTCTACTATTCGGCACAAAAAAAGGAGCTTTTACAGGATCCATTGATCAACCAGGTTTATTTGAACAAGCCAATGGAGGTACACTCCTTCTTGATGAAATTAATTCATTAAATTTAAATCTCCAAGCCAAATTACTTCGTGCCATTCAAGAAAGGACGATTAGACGTTTAGGTGATACGAAAGATATACCGATCGACGTGCGTATTATAGCCAATATGAATGAAAATCCTGTTGAAGCAATTAAAAACAACCGTCTAAGAGAAGATTTATATTATCGTCTCGGCGTAGTCACACTTTTTCTCCCTCCTTTAAGAGAGAGAAAAGAGGATATTCCTCTACTTGTTCAAAGATTCATAGAAAAGTTTAATGACTGCTTCCAAATGAAAGTAAAAGGTTTAGCGAAGGAAGTTATGCAAACCTTTCAAGAATACGATTGGTATGGCAACGTCCGAGAGCTTGAACATATTATTGAAGCATCAATGAATCTTATGATGGATGAAGAAAAATTGATTAGATATGAACATTTACCATTTCAATATCGTAGCAGAATGTTTATTAAAAAAGAAAAAGATTTAATAGATACAAAAATGACCGCCATCAAAAAACCAATTCATTATAATAAAACATTAAAGGAACAATTAGACGTTTTTGAAAAAGCATACATTGAACAAGTGTTGCAAGACAATGACTATAATATTACAAAAACTGCTGCTACGTTAGGTTTGAGCAGGCAAAGCTTGCAATATCGAATAAAAAAATTGTCAATTAATACAAAAAAAGGAAATTCGTTTATGTACGATACTCCGATCTAAAATCCCCCTTATGATATGGAGGGGGATTTATATAATCCTACACATTTTTGCTCCATTAATCTTCAATTATTTTTTTATCACTTATTCTCAAATGATATTTTTTAAACCGACGTACAATATAAGATTGAGATACCCCAAGCTTTTCAGCTGTTTTCCAAGTGCTTTTTGTTTCATTATATGTTTCTATAATAATACTCTTTTCTACTTCATTTAAATAGGCAGGTAAACTTTGACTTTCAATTTTATTTGAAAATATAGGTTGAGAATATTCAATGGGAAAATCATTTGGTAAATCATCTATAGTTATAGTTGTTCCATCTGTAGTGATGACCAATCGTTCGATTAAGTTTTCAAGTTCACGGATATTTCCTTCCCATTGATATTTATACAAAATGTCTATTACTTGTTTCGATAATTTCTGCTCGCGACTATATTTTTTATTAAATTTATTTAAATAAAAATTGATTAAAGGAAGAATATCTTCCTTTCTTTCACGTAGTGGCGGAATCTCGATCGAAAGAACATTTAAACGGTAAAATAAATCTTTACGAAAGGTTCCTTCTTTTACACGTTCCTTTAAATTGGCATTAGTAGCAGCTATGATTCGCACATCTGCTTGTTGAACTTTATTATCACCTATCATTCGATAGGTCTTGTTTTGTAAAAATTGTAGTAGTTTCGATTGTAAGTGAAAAGGCATATCTCCGATTTCGTCTAAAAACAATGTCCCTTGATCAGCGGCAGCAATTAATCCTAGTTTCCCTTTCGTACTTGCCCCTGTAAAAGCTCCCTTTTTATAACCAAATAATTCAGATTCAATCAAAGAATCAGGGATTGCACTACAGTCTAGATGAATAAATGGTTTATCGCTACGAATACTTAATTGATGGATATGATAGGCAAAGGCTGTTTTTCCTACCCCTGTTTCTCCAGTTAATAGAACTGTTGTATCAACATTTGCAATTTTTTCTGCCCAAGTCTTAAGCTGTTGTGAAGCCTTACTTTTTCCTAAGAAAAAATCATTTGCTTGCTGTTTTTGTTCGATTAGTAATTGACGAATTTGCTGTTTATATAATTCCAATATAGATTCAACTTTTTCTAGTTCATTAGATTTTTTTATGACTTGGGATAAGGGTCTGGCATGGGTAACAATATATCGTATATCGCCATTTTTATCCGGAATAAAATCACCGGATGCAAGCAAGCTTTCATTATTTTGTGTGATTTGTGCAGTACTAATAAATTGTTTTTT
>CADBNU010000430.1 GCA_902796085.1 Heyndrickxia coagulans | reverse complement strand
TAAAAACTTTTATCGGGTTCATTTGTTTTGTCATGCTTTTAACACCAGTCAGTACATCATTTGCTCAAACTAAAAATGATATTGAGGAATTACCTAATGAAGATCAGAAAATACTAGAAAATGAATTACAAGAGATTGAAGGGAACTTACACATATTAGAACTGATTGAAGAATTACCTGAAGATATTGCAGAAAGTGGTATTGAAGAAGGTGTAAAATGGCTTAATGCTAACAAAGGTGTAGAGTTTGCAGGAATTAAATTTATCGATAATGATGGATATCTTGATTTAGTTGAAAATGATGCTACATTTGGCACATATAGTATTGGTGGTTGCGTCTGGGGTATAACAAAGGCAATCGCAGCTAATGCTCTTCCATGGAGTAAAATTTTAAAAATAAAAAAGGCTGTTAAAATTATGGGTGGAACTAAAGTAGTTGCTAAAACAGTTGTAAATGCTTATAAGCACCAGAGAAATCTTGGATATGGTAAAGCAAAAGCTATTAAAAGAGCTTTAAACGTAACAAAAAGAGCTCTTCCGGCAGAGTATGCTAAACATTGGGTAGAATTTTTTAGCTTAGGAGTCATTACAAAACAATGTTTTTAAAATAATTAAGAGGACTGTTATTATAACAGCCTCTTTTTTTTATATGTGGGCCATTGTTGGGTTCGATTTAATCTGGTCAAACGGGAAGGCGGTTGCTAGTGCTACCAAGAGACAAATCCAAGAATTGAGGTCTATTTTAGATATTGTCTTTGATGACGTTTATCAATTTATGAACTTGAAAAATGACGAAAACCGCGAGGAAGCGATACATATTGTCCGTGAGTTGGAAGGTATGAAGATCTTTAGTAATGAACCTATCTGTATCACCAAAGAAAAAGCCAATACATTATTGGAATATGCAAATTGGGGAATACGGCAACTAAACCATTTTTTAGAAGTAGATGGCAGACCGTCCGTGCCTTTTTACAACTGGTTGGAAGCTTAATAGATTGCTCATTAGAAACACTCGTGAAAACGTCAAATTTAGTTTCTAATCGCTTTTCTGTCGTTTTGATAGTTTAGGTCGATTTCGTCTTAAAAACTGATTTTGGGGGCATTTCCGTGCGGAAATTATGTGCTTACTGCGGAAAATGGTTTGATTCGAAAGACGTAACCCCTCTTTATGAGAAAAACAAGCCATTTATCTTGTATTACTGTGATAGTTGTTTACCAGGGGTGAAATCTAATATTTGGCAGATGCCCTACCATAAACTTTTTAAGTTTGGGGAAAAAGGAAGTACCTAAAGGGCATATATGGCACTTTAAATTGTATGGTAATGTCTGGTGAGTGAATGATAAGTGGCGGTAATGAGCGTTAGTAGTAGTCGATGGCTGAAGGGACGGTTATTTTAATGGTTATTATGTTACTTTCGTAACGCACCAGTTACGTCAAAAAGAGAAATACTCCATTATTCAGTTTCCTTTATAGGTGAAATTAATATGCTTAATCCAATTTCACCATAATCCCACATCTTCACCCAAGGAAATGTACCTGCTGGTAATTCGAATAATCTTTGTTCTAGATGTTTGATTGGTTCACTTGATCCAGTACAACCATGTAAAAAAGTAGCAGGATGTATGATCACTTTTCTACCGGTATCGTTAAAGTAAATAAATTTCATGTCATTATCTCCTTTATTAAACTGCCTCGTTAGTTTAATTGCATAATTTCGCAAACTTATTTACATTATTTGAGTACGGAAAATGTGTAAAAATCGTCTTTGCAGTACGGCTTTTATGTAAAAAAAGGAAAAATATGAAACAAAAGTCATTTAAGTTATTTGTTTCATAAAATGGTCCTTTTTTATAATCTTTTTCCATCACTGGTCACTCCTTATAAGTGACTAAGGTATAAATACAAAAGCCAATCCATCTATAAGAATGTGGATTGGCTTTTGTACGTCTTTTCTAAAATTCATACGACAATTGATTAAAGATTTAATCGTATAAATTATACTTAATGTGGGCCGTAGTGGTCAAATTCATTAGTGGTAAATTAAGAAAATACGAATTATACCCAACTTTAATAGATTAACTTATAGATGTATTATTTAAACATATTTTAATTCGTAGTCCCCTATGAATAGATTGTATCCATTTGAAATGGTATTATTAATATGATTAAAAAGTAAACTATATAATTTTTTGACTTGAATAACTCCAATGTTTTCAAAGGTTCGGAATGTAGTTCTGAATTTATCGAAGCCATTTGAATTATTAGGAAGGGGGTCCGGAAAGTGGATGAATTTATGAAGGCATATACAATTAAAGAAGTATCTAAGCTCCTAGATACTCCAGAGGGTACACTTCGTCAATGGGAAAAAGACTTTCCAGATGTTTTAGTAATTCCACGTGATGCACAAAATGCACGTTATTATACAGAATTTGAGATTGAGACCCTGAAACATATAAAATCTATGCGTGAAAAAAACTTATCTAAAAAAATGATCAAGGAGTTACTACAAAAACACTCTGAAACAAATTTAGAAAGGAATCAT
Source organism: Heyndrickxia coagulans (assembly GCA_902796085.1). Classification (GTDB taxonomy): domain Bacteria; phylum Bacillota; class Bacilli; order Bacillales; family Caldibacillaceae; genus Pallidibacillus; species Pallidibacillus thermolactis. The sequence continues at coordinate 911 of CADBNU010000430.1, read as the reverse complement.
GTTGTAGAACCTACTGTTCCAACACTTAAACAAAGTGAAGCAATCGAGACGCTTCGAAACATTCAAAATACCCTCGAAACCTTACCTGAGATTAAAGAACTCATTATTTCTGAATTGAAAAGTGAGATTAGAAATGAAATTAAAGATGAATTAAATAATGCCGTTCGTAATGAGATTGCGAGTAGTTTAGAGGCAGGTAATAAAAATACTTCTGAGCAAATCAAAACCCTTTCTAAAGCCTTAGATAATATGGAAGCTAATTATAAAAATGAAATACAGAGAAGAGATGAGATCTTGATGGAAAACATAAGATTAATAAAGGAAATCAACAATCGAGAAAAAAACAAAGGCTTTTTTAAAAAGCTCTTTTCAAAAAGAGATAAATAAATTCCAATGTACGTAACCTCTTATTTATTTAAATCTGCGATTAAATATATTCTAGCAAGTTTGCGAAAAGTTACTTAAAACGTAACTTTTTTATTTTCCCTAAATTCTATCCCACTCTTTTAGACAGTCAGGGCATTGCCACTTTACTGTTTGATCTTTGAAACGATTATATATAGCAATCTTTCTTGAAAAATGAGTCCCTTTATAAAACCTTTTTAATTCTTCAGGTATTTTTTTCCTATCAGGCTGGTCCCACAATGCGGACAGCTTTCTTCTATTTCATCATGCATTAAACCCCACTCCTTCAATAACATTTTAGTTATAAAAATATTGCATTTGCTATTCGATTCCTAAACATAGTTGGTTACAATTATAATATAGAATTTTTTCTTTTTATCTTATCTTTGTTTTTTTAAAAATAATTAAGTCTTTCGGACTGGTAACGTCAAGAATTTTGTGTAAGGTTCTATAGAGTATCCTCAGATTATGCTGTATTTGATAATAAATTCATTTATCTGTTTCCC